>URGY01000006.1 GCA_900547505.1 uncultured Collinsella sp. | reverse complement strand
GCCCGCTGAGCTGGGCCTATGCCGGAATCTCTCCCACAGAAACCACCGAAGAGCCTATTTATGAGAGCCTTGTCATCGGCGCGAGCGTGATTGGCTTTTTTGTGCGTCCCATTCTGTACTATCGCCGTCCCCATGCCATTGAAGCAACGAGTGACGTTACGGGCGTTTTGCTGGTGGCGGCATTGCTGCTGTTGATTATGGCGGTTCAGGTTGAGGTGGTAATTGCCGGCGGTTTGGTGGCGTGCTGCGCGCTGGGCTACTGCGGATCGACTGCCCATGCAAACTTTGCGCGGCGCTTTGCACGGACGCCCTGCTTGGCGCGTGCGGCTGCACTTTCCTACGCCATGGGCGTTCTGGTGCAGGTGCTCAACCACATGGTGATGCCTGCCGGCATTCCTCAGCAGGCTGTTCTGGTCGTCTGCGCGATCGCGCAGGTGGCGTTGCTCCACGGTGCCCGACGCGCCAAGCTGCGCGACGAGTCCAATCCCAACTTTGAACCCAGTGCTGCCGGGCTTTCGGTAGATGCTCTGGAATATGGCGCCAAGTGGCATGACGATCCCGAGGCAAAGGCGGCATTCCGTCGCGCCGTAGTTCGCCTGACCGTGGCGACGGCGTATCTTTCCGGCGTATTCGCCGCTCTCAACGCGGGCTTCACGACCCTGCATGCTGTCGGAGCCGTCGATTTGGGCGATTGGCCGCGCCTGCTGCTTGTCGTGAGCTCGTTGGTCGCTGGCGCACTATTTGACCTGCACGGCCGCTCGTATATGAATATCGGCATGACATGTGCCGCCATACTGTCCACGCTTTCGTTCTTTTTGCTCATCGTCGATGGCAATGGCGGCAACGAGCTTGCTGCCACGATCATCTTTTATCTGGGCTCGGGCTTTTTCGTGGTGTTCTTTACCACAAAATATGCCGCCGTCTCGCTCTATGCGCGCTGGTCATATTTTTGGCCGTGCATGGGTCGCGTCGTCAACAACGTGTGCTCGATGTTCGTGACGGCGCCGGCAGTGGCGATTATCTCGAGTCAAAATGTGCTGGCTGCGGTCGGTGCGGCGCTCGTGATGTTTGTGGGCATTGCGATTACGCTGCTGGGGCAGTTGGGGCAACGAGCCGATGATGCCGCGATGCGGGACGGACTGCCGCTTGCCACCGACGATCTTGGTGGGGATCTTGCGCCCACATGCTCCGACCCCGAGCCCGTGGAGGCAGCGGAGCTCACGTCCGATGAACGCCTCGATGCCTTCGTCGCCACCTTTGGGCTTACAGAGCGCGAGCGCGATATTCTTGAGGTCTTGGTCGTTTCGGACCAGAGCGTTCAGGACATCGCCACAACGCTCTTCCTTTCGCGCTCCACGCTCTATCGCCACATTTCCTCGATCAACAAAAAGGCCGGTACCGCCTCGCGTGTGGCCCTTATCAACTTCTTCTGGTCCTGGACACCCAAGGACTAGCTAATCTCCCAATAAGTTGCGGTGGAATAGTCCCTAAATTAAAGTCACGGGGCTTTAAACAGGAACTATTTCACCGCAATTGCTGGGGGGATAGACTGCGGCGGCGGCAGAGGCAGCGGCAGCGGCGTTGGCAGCTGTGGTAGTGGCAACGGCAGCTGGCAGGGTGTTTTCCGTCTACTTGCTACAGCAGCTCGCCGTGGCGGGCAATGTAGCGGCACTTTGCCAGCTGGGTGAGCGCGATATAGGCGGTAACGATGCCAATGAGCAGCCCAAAAAAGCTCGTGGGCAGCGGCATGAGGCCGAGCACATCGGCGATGGGGCTTGCCGGCAGCCAGGTGACGAGCGCCAGGCCCAGCACGGTAAGAACGCACAATGCGGGCGCGGCGTGGTCGCGCGGGCTCGGCAGATGCGGGGAGCGCAACATGTGGACCACGAGTGTCTGCGACCACATGGACTCGACAAACCAGCCGCTCTGGAAGAGCGCAGCAAAGGTCGCCATACCCGCGACGTCGCCCGCGGCGGCAAGCTCGGACCAGCTTGCGTCCACGGCGGCGGGGCACACGACAAAGAAGAGCGCGGCGAAGGTCACGATGTCAAACAGCGAGCTTACGGGGCCCAGCTCGAGCATAAAGCCCTTGATGGACGCGGCGTCCCAGGCACGCGGGCGGGCAGTCCAGGCGTCATCGACGGTGTCCCACGGCAGTGCGATGCACACGATCTCGTAGACCAGCGACAGCAGTACCAGCTGCAGGGCGCTCATGGGCAAAAACGGCAAGAACAGGCTCGCGACGGTCACGGACAGCACATTGCCAAAGTTGGAGCTCACCGTGGTCTTGAGGTACTTGAGCAGGTTGCCGTAAGTGCGGCGGCCTTCGATGATGCCGCGCTCGAGCACGCCCAGGTCCTTCTGAAGCAAGATGATATCGGCGGATTCCTTGGCAATATCGACGGCCGAATCGACCGAGATGCCGCAATCGCTCGCACGCATGGCAGCGGCGTCGTTGATGCCGTCGCCCATAAAGCCCACGGTGTGGCCGAGCATCTCGCGCATGACACGTACCAGGCGCGCCTTCTGCAGCGGCGAGAGCTTGGCGAAGAGGTGGGTTTTCTCGGCGCGCTCGGCAAGTTCGGCGTCATCGAGCGCATCGATCTCGGAGCCGAGCAAGACGTTGCTCGCATCGATACCAATCTGCTCGCAGACGGTGGCGGCGACGCGGTCGTTGTCGCCGGTTAGGACCTTGACCGCCACGCCCTTGGCCTCGAGGGTGGCGACGGCGCCCGCGGCACTTGCTTTGGGCGGATCGAGGAAGGCCAAAAAGCCCATCAGCACCATGTCGCACTCGTCGGCGATGCCAAACTCGCCCACGCAGCGCGGATTGGTCTTCTGCGCCACGGCAATTACGCGTAGGCCCTCGGCGTTAAGTCCGGCGATCTGCTTGCGAATCTGGGCGAACTTCTCGTCGGTGAGCGGCTGAGCGATGCCATCGATCTCGACAAAGGAGCAGATCTCGAGCATTTCCTCGGCAGCGCCCTTGGTAACCATCTGGGTTTTGCCTTGGGCGTCGGCGACAACTACGCTCAGGCGACGGCGCGAGAAATCGAAGGGAACCTCGTCGACCTTGGTGTAGCGGTCGCGCAGGCTCTGGCCCAGCATGGAATCGGGTGCGACGGTCGAGGGTGTCACATCGGCACGGTCGATTACGGCCAGGTCGATAAGGTTTTTGAGGCCGGTTTGGAAGAAGCTATTCAAAAATGCATGGCGCAGCACGCGTGCGTCTTCGTTGCCGTCGGTGCTGAGATAGCGCTCGAGCACGATGCGGTCTTCGGTGAGGGTGCCGGTCTTGTCGCAGCACAGGACGTCCATCGCGCCGAGGTTTTGAATCGCCGGCAGCTCCTTGACGATAACCTGGCGACGGGCGAGGTCCTTGGCGCCCTGCGATAGGCTCGTGGTCACGATGACGGGAAGCATTTGCGGCGTGATGCCCACGGCCACGCTCGTGGCGAACAGCAGCGCGTCGATGACGTTGCCCTTGGTGGCGGCGTTGATGGCAAAGACGGCCGGCGCCATAACGAGCATGAGGCGTACGAGCAACATGGAGACGCTCGAGACGCCGCGGTCAAACGCGCTCTTTTCGCCGCGCCCGTTGAGCGTCTTGGCGATGCCGCCCAGGTAGGTGTCCGAGCCGGTGGCAACGACAAGCGCCATGGCGGCGCCGTTTTGCACGGAGGTGCCGGTAAAGACGATGTTCTTGCAGGCAGAGAGTGGCAGTGCGGAGCCGTCGGCGCCCTCGACGACGGTGACGGCGGTGGTCTTCTCGACGGCCTCGCTCTCGCCGGTGAGTGCGGACTCGATCACAAACAGGTCGCGCGCGGTGATGATGCGGGCATCTGCCGGCACCATATCGCCGGCAGAGAGGCGGATTACATCGCCGGGGACGAGCTCGTCGAAGGGGATCTCGATGCGCTCGCCGTCGCGCAGGGCGGTGCAAGTGTTGGAGACCAGGTCCTTGAGGGCCTCGGCCGCATTGCCGCTGCGGGCTTCCTGGATAAACTTCATGCCGCCCGATACCAGCAGCATGATGCCGATGACGATGACCGTGGAGGGGTCGCGCTGCGGCTCGGGTGCGGCGAGCACGTCGATGTAGAGCGAGACCAGTGCGAGCGCGGCGAGGATGCCGGCGAAGGGATCGATGAACGCGTCGGCGATGCGGCGGGCGAGCGTTTTGGTCGTTGCCTCGATGGTGTTGGGGCCGACGGCGTTCAGGCGCTCAGTTGCCTGCTCGACGGTGAGGCCGTTTGCCGTGGCGTCAAGCAGTACGAGGGCGTCCTCGGCACTATGGGTGGCGGCGAATATGGTGTTCTTGGACAGGCCGGTATGAGCGGCAGGGCGCGCCGCGCGGCGGCGCTTGGAGATGGCTTCGAGTACCGTGACGGTTTTGAGCATCAGCATAGGGTCCTCCTTGTTGAGGGGAGTTAGCGTACGTGTCGTATTTGCTTCAAAAACCTAGATGTCGCTCACGTCAAGCTCTTGAGCCCACAAAGGGTGCAGCGCGCCTTTGCGGTGGTTTTGGCGATCTGCCGGTGGCGTTTATGCGTGTGCGGAGTCCTCGCGGCGTGCCGAGGGCGACATGCAGGTTTTTCGACTAGGACTGCCTTCCATGGCACACCTCCTAAAGGCTGAGCGCAGCGCGCTTTGGGTATCTCGTACCCCTTTTTAATCCGCCCGTATTCTTGATGAGGGGGTTTGACATGTCAACCCCATTGTTCGGAAAACCATTCCCCCTGACAAAGCCTTTACAGAATGCCGTGGCCCCAAAGCGTGCCCACATCGACGCCTCGCCTGCGCTAAACTGAAGAGCACGTACGCGATTACGAGAGGAGCCCGCATGGAGGCTTACAAGCAAGAGTTCATCAAGTTCATGGTCGAGTCCGACGTTCTTAAGTTCGGCAGCTTTACGCTCAAGAGCGGCCGTCAGTCCCCGTTCTTTATGAACGCCGGCGCTTACGTGACGGGCTATCAGCTCAAGAAGCTGGGCGAGTATTACGCCCAAGCCATCCACGATAACTTCGGCGACGACTTTGATGTGCTGTTTGGACCGGCCTACAAGGGCATTCCGCTGGCCGTCGTGACCGCAATTGCCTACCACGAGCTGTACGGCAAGGAGGTCAAGTACTGCTGCGACCGCAAGGAGGCCAAGGACCACGGCGCCGACAAGGGCAACCTGCTGGGTTATGAGCCCAAGGACGGCGACCGTGTGGTCATGGTCGAGGACGTCACCACCAGCGGCAAGTCCATCGACGAGACCTATCCCAAGGTTAAGGCTGCTGCCGATGTCGAGATTAAGGGCCTGATCGTGTCCCTCAACCGCATGGAGGTCGGCAAGGGTGGCGTGACCACCGCGCAGAGGGAGATCGAGGCAAAGTACGGTTTCCCCGTCGCGAGCATCGTTTCTATGGCCGAGGTCGTCGAGACCCTCTACAACCACGAGATCGACGGCAAGGTC
This sequence comes from uncultured Collinsella sp., assembly GCA_900547505.1. GTDB lineage: Bacteria > Actinomycetota > Coriobacteriia > Coriobacteriales > Coriobacteriaceae > Collinsella. The sequence continues at coordinate 16,689 of URGY01000006.1, read as the reverse complement.
GTCATCGACGACGAGCTCAAGACCGCCATCGACGCCTACTACGAGCAGTACGGAGTCAAGTAGGTTCCGCCGTTCTGCCGAACGGCGGACCGGTCGACGCTGTGCGGGCCGCATTTGGACAATCTGACGTTCAACTTCAAGGGCGCGACCAGAAGGTCAGCGCCCTTTCGTTTCACGTCACCTTGTCTCAAATGCGGCCCGCTCGCTGTCGTTGCCAAAACATCGGCGCTTCCGTTGTTGGCACTTTGGGACACTCCTTGTCATTGGTGCAAAGCAACCCGTCTCCATTGCGCTAAGCGGCGTGTGCCGTTAAGCGGAGAGGCGTATTTTGGCCCATCGTTTGGGCATACAATGGCTATTGGTTTGCTGCGGTGAAGGTTTGTCCGCTCCGCAGCTTTTTTCTACGGTTAAAGGAGTATGTATGTCCGTTGAGGTCATGAGGTCTGTGATCGATGCTGCCGAGGGGCGCGTGCCCGTCGACACGCTGTTTACCAATGCGCAGATTGTCGACGTGTATGGCCAGCGTGTGGCGCCCGGTAGCGTTGCCGTCAAGGACGGTGTAATCGTCGGCGTGCTCTACGATGGTCGCGACGATGCCGCTGGCACCTACGAGGCAACTGAGGTCATCGACTGCCAGGGTCGCTATCTCGCTCCCGGTTTTATTGACGGGCATCTGCATATCGAGTCTTCGAACATCCGTCCCGCCGAGTATGCTCGCATGGCCGCGACGCGCGGTACTACCACCGCCATTGTCGACAGCCACGAGATTGCCAATGTTGCCGGTCTCGACGGCTTGCGCTTTATGATCGAGGACGGCCGCCGCGCACCCATCTCCATCAAGTACATGATGCCTTCGTGCGTGCCCGCGCTGCCCGACGAGCAGGCCGGTGCCGTTATTTCGGCTGCCGATATGCAGGCGTTTTTTGCCGAGCATCCAGGCGATGTCTTTGGTCTGGGCGAAATGATGAACCTGCCGGGCGTCTTTATGGCCGACCCCGAGACCTGTGCTCGCATCGATGCTGCCAACCAGACGCCGTCCAAGCAGGTTGACGGCCACGCGCCGCTCGTTGCCGGTAAGGACCTCAACGCCTATGCCGCAGCGGGCATTATCGCCGACCACGAGTCGACGATTCCCGAGGAGGCGCTCGACAAGCTATCCCGCGGCATGTATGTGATGCTGCGTGAGGGCACGTGCAGCCACGACCTGGCCAACCTGTCCCCGATGCTGCTGGAGAATCCAGCGCGCGCCCGCCGCTGCTGCTTTGCGACTGACGACCGTGCCCCTTCCGATGCGCTTGCAACCGGCATGATCGACAATGCCTGCCGCGTGGCGATTGAGGCCGGTATCGACCCCGTGGTCGCCATCTCCATGGCGTCCCTCTCCACGGCCGAGGCGTTTGGCCTGGATCACGGCTGCCGCGACCCGCACGAGCTCCGCGGTGCGATTGCCCCGGGCAAGCGTGCCGACCTGCTGGTGCTCAATGACCTGACGTTTGCCACGGCTCCGCATCGCGTATATGCCGCCGGTGCCCTGGTGGCGCAGGACGGCACCTTTGTGGGCGAGATCGCACCCGAGATGGCCGAGGTTGCGGCCCTTGCCGATGAGCTGCGCGCCTCCGTTAAGCTGCCGAATCTTTCGCTCGACGTATTCGACTATGCCTTTAAGCCGGGCGAGGCCGTGATTGACGTGGTGCCGGGCAAGGCCATCACGGGCATGGTTCGTCCCGAGACTGACGAGGACTTGCGCCGCATTATGCTGATTGAGCGTCACGGCCGCGGCGTGTCGCTGCAAGCCGAGGGCGCCGACGGCGATGGTCCTGCGGGCCTGGGTCTTGTTGGCAAGCACATCGGTCGCGGCTGGGTGCGCGGTTTCACCATCACGGGTGGCGCCATTGCCTCTACGATCGGCCACGACTCGCACAACGTGTGCGTGGTGGGCGACAACGCCGCCGATATGATGGCCGCCGTTGAGGCCGTGGGCCAAGGTGGTCACGTGCTGGTGCGCAACGGCGAGGTCGTGGCGCGCATTCCGCTGGCGCTCGGTGGCCTTATGAGCGAAGGCACGGCCGAGGACGTTGCTGCGCAGCACGACGACTTTATGGTCAAGGCGCGCGCCATGGGTATTGAGCCGCCGCTCGACCCCATCATGGGCATCATCTTCCTGCCCCTGCCGGTCATCCCGACGCTCCGCATCCGCCCCGAGGGCATGTTCGACGTCACGACCTTCACCTACGCCGACTAGTCATCGGGGACGTTTTTAAACGACTGGCCGTCGGGGTGGCGTGTCGCCTGACGCCGCGACCGTAGGACCTCTGGCATGTGTGAGCTATTTGCCAGGTCCTTGTAACGTTTACGCCCGCGGAGTCTTATTTGAGCTCCCTTTGGGTACGTTGGAATCGGATACACGTTCGATTCCACAAGCCCGAAGGGAGCTTTTCTATGTTTAAACTGATTGCATCCGATATGGACGGCACACTGCTTGACGAAAACGGCCAGGTGCCTCCCGAGACCTACGAACTGATTCTGGCGCTACACGAGCATGGCGTGCATTTCGCCGCATCATCAGGTCGTCGCTACGATCGCCTGTGCGAGTTCTTTGCGCCCGTTCGCGACAAGATGGACTTTGTCGCCGCTAACGGCGCCCAGGTCTACGCCGACGGCAAGATGGTAGACCGTGAGGTGTATTCGCACCTGGCGATTCGAAGGCTCGCCCAAGCCGTCAGGACGTTTCCCAATCTGCATCTTGCGCTCTTTGACCGAACCAAGTCCTTCTTGCTCGATGATGAGTGCAAGTTCGTGCGCGAGGTCGATAAGGACCTTCCCAATGCCGAGCGCATTTGGGAGCTGCCCGATCCCAGCGTAAATATCATCAAGGCGAGTATCTTTTGCGATGACTGTGCCGTTATGGACAGTGCGTACGTGCTACAGCGAGAACTCGGTCAGCTCTTTACCTTTGCGCCTTCGGGCAACGCGTGGATCGATGCCATGCAGCCTGGTGTGTCGAAGGCCTCGGGTATCGCGCAGCTCGCGGAGCATTACGGAATTGGTCGCGACGAGGTCATGGCGTTTGGCGACTCGATGAACGACTACGAGATCATTCGCTTTGTCGGCACAGGCTGCGCGATGGAAAACGCGCGCCCCGCGCTCAAGGCGGTGGCCGATCGCGTCGTAGGCTGCAACCGCGACCACGCCGTTCAGCATGAGCTCCGTCGCGTGCTGGAGAGTCTCTCCTAATCCGGCAGATGGGGACGTTCCTTTTCTGCCGGCAGTGGGGGGGGACAGTCCTTGCAGCTTTTTCGCGAAGACTGTCCCCAACGACTAGTCGTTTAAGACTGTCCCCAACGACTAAGAACGTCCCTAACGACTAGGCGAGGGCGGCCATGATGGTGCGGGCGACACCGTCGTGGTCGTTGTCGTATTCGGTGATGGCGCCGGCGGCCTCGCGGTCCTCGGGCTCGGCGTTGATCATGGCCATGCCGTGGCCCGCTGCCTGCAGCATGGGAATGTCGTTGATGTTGTCGCCGAAGGCCCAGGCGTCGGCGAGACGCTCGCCCAGGTGCTCACATAGCCACGTGAGGGCCGTCCCCTTGGTGGCGCCCTCACCCATGACCTCGATATTCATGGCGTACGAACGCGTGACCTCGATGCCTTCGAGCGTGTCGAGCGCCGCCGCGATGGCGTCGCGATCGGCCGGGTCGTGCCAGTACATGGCGATGCGTTCGAGCGTCTCGACTTCGTCGATCTTGCTGTCGATATCCATGTCGATCGGTGTTCGTGTGCGCTTGAGCGAAGCCGCGATGTGGGGGTCACCGCCGCAGAACTCATCCAGGCGCCCGTAAAGCGAGCGGGGGAGGAAGCACTGTCCATCCGCGAAGATATCGAAGGTCACATCGTGGCCGGCGGCAATGCGATGGATGCGATGGGCAATGCCGCAATCGAGCGGACGGCTCAATATGCACGTGGCGCGCGAGGCGTCGGTGGGCACATCGTCGTCGAGCTGCCAGACGCTGGCACCGTTGGCGCAGACCGCGTAGTGCACGGCGGGATGGGCGAGGATGGGCTCAAAGATGCCCGACAGCGGACGTCCCGTGCACGGTACAAACTCAATGCCGCGACGTGCGAGCTCGTCGAGCATCACCCAGGTGGCGTCGCTCATCTGCTTGTCGCTCGTCAGCAGCGTTCCATCCATATCGGAAAAAACTATCATTCGATGCAGCCCTTTCTGCTGGCATAAAAAGCGTGGCCGAGGGCGGTGATGCCCTGGCCACGCTCGAGTTCTATAACGGTCCGTGTCCTAGCGGTCGGCGAGCGGCTTGTACTCCAGCGGCTCGATTACCGGACGGTATGCCGGGCGGATGATGCGATGCGCGCAGAAGAGCTCTTCCATGCGGTGCGCTGACCAGCCGGCCATGCGGGCGACGGCGAATAGCGGCGTAAAAAGCGTCTCGGGCACGCCGAGCATCTTGTAGATAAAGCCTGTGTACAGGTCGATGTTGGCGCAGATGGGCTTGGTCATGCCGTGGTCGCGCATCACCTGCGGTGCCAGGCGCTCGATGCGCTCGATGAGTGCGAACTCTTCGCCCAAGTCCTTCTTGGCTGCCAGTGAGCGCGCGTAACGGCGGCAGACCTCGGCGCGCGGGTCGCTGAGCGTATAGACGGCGTGGCCCATGCCGTAGATGAGACCCGTGCCGTCGAAGGCCTGCTTGTCGAGGATCTTGCCCAGGTAGGCTGCAACCTCGTCCTCGTCCTCCCAGTTGGAGACATGCGTGCGGATGTCCTCGTGCATAGACACGACCTTGGCATTGGCACCGCCGTGGCGCGGGCCCTTGAGCGAGCCGATAGCCGCGGCGTAAGCGGAATACGGGTCGGTTGCCGAAGAGGACAGCACGCGGCAGGCGAAGGTGGAGTTGTTGCCGCCGCCGTGCTCGGCATGCAGCATGAGCATAACGTCGAGCAGCATCGCCTCATCGCGGGTGAATGCCATGCCGCCGCGCAGGACCTGTAGGATGGTCTCGGCGGTGGAGAGACCGGGCGTGGGGTGCGGCACGTGAACCTCGGAGCCGCGAAGCTTGGCGATCGAGGCCATGTGTGCGAAGGCGGCGATGCGCGGGAGACGTGCGAGCATGGAAATGGCGACGTCGATTTCGTGCTCGGGCGTGATCACGTCTGGTTCGGCATCGAAGGCGTAGAGCAGCAGCACGGCGCGCTGGAGCACGTTCATGATGCTCGACGACACCGTGGTCATAGGGAACTCTTTGACGTACTCGTCGCTCAGATGTCTAAAGGCGCCCAGGCGCTCGCAAAAGCCGTCGAGCTCTTCCTTGTTGGGTAGCGAACCCGTGATAAGCAGATAGGCGACTTCCTCGTAGCCGTAGCGATTCTCGGCCTGGGCATTGTTGACCAGATCCTCGATGCTGTAGCCGCGAAGCGTGAGCTTGCCCTGATCGGGCACGACCTTTCCGTCGACCTTGTTGTAGCCGTGCACATCCGAGATGCGAGTGAGGCCCGCGACCACGCCCGAGCCGTCGGCATTGCGCAGGCCGCGCTTGACATTGTGCTCAACAAACAGGCCCTCGTCATAAGGGTCGGTCGGCAGGCCGTGGTAGAGGCTTTTGCTCTCAGGCGAAATCTGGCGGCTTGCTTCGTAATCCAGAACCAGGCGGCTCAAGTGGTCATCGAAGCGGTAATAGATTTTCTTGGCGTCGTAGGCCATGCGCGCTCCTCTCCGGGCCGCATCGGGGTGGCTTGCATGGGCATGCGCGCGTCAGGCTATCCCCAGCGGCTTGCTCGCTACAGGCGGTACATAAAGTTGAAGACGTCCTCGCGCTGGATGGACACGTTGACGCCCGAAAGCTCGCCGGCCTCGGCCAGGGCCTTCTGCAGCTCGGCGAAGTCGAGCTTGGACTCGGCGGTATCGGCCAGCATGGTCATGGTGAAGATGTCCTCGATAATGGACTGCGTGATGTCGCGGATGTCGACGTTGGCCTCGCCCAGGACACGGGTGACGCCGGCGACGATGCCGGGGCGGTTCTTGCCAAGGACGGTGATGACGATACGGGAGGACGAGATCTCGGCCATGGGAAACCCTTTCGCGTGATTGCGGCGCGCGCGGGGCGCTCCGCTACGGTACAGTGTTCATCATTGTACCTGTCTGGCGCAAAAAAGGCGCGCTCGCTGCGGCGTTACATGCCTGCAACATGAGCGTAAGGGGGAAGGCCGCACGGGGAAGAGCCGTCTGGCGCGTGTCCGGCTCGTGTTGGGTTGATTTCCGATCTCAGCCGAACACATTGAGCGGACAGGCCGTTCCCGCAGTCAGCCGAACGCCTCCGACGGCTGATTCCGAACTGGAAGCGGAGGGCATCCCCGCCCTTCGGTAGGGGATACCGTTCCGCGGCGCATGCCGCGGGCGGCGCCCCTATCGGACCACCGTGACCTCAGTTGGGATGGGCCCAGCACTGCCGCGTACTCGGTGAGCTAGAGCCAACTGTTCGTCTTCACGTCGCGTATGGCGATATTTCGGTCGTCCGGCTCGGTGATGCCGTAGCCGAACGCCTGGAGCGTCTCGATGGACTCCTGGATCCTCTGTTGGAACATGGGACCCGGATCGACCCTCGGCCTGAGGTGCCCGCGCCAAAGGCACGGCGTGGCGCGCAGCATGTTATGGATTTTGGAGATGGGCTCGATGTCGGTGTAGACGTTGAGCGTCGCCATGGCGTCCTTGTGGCCGAGGATCGATTGGAGCGCCTTGATATCGCTGCCTTGGCGGATCCACTGCGTTGCGAACGTGTGGCGAAGGCCGTGGAACGTGATCAGCTCGTCGTTGGTGCCCATGAGGCCGTTGGTCTCCGAGAACGTCTTGAACGCCCTGCGGATATAGCTTGTCGTCGCGAAGGTCGCGCCCGGCTCCGACAGGATGTAGCAGTCCCCGATCTCGACCGCCCCGGTAAGGCCGCGCAAGCGCAGCTTTCCGCAGTCGATCTCGTGGGTCTCCTTCAGGAAGGGGAGTAGGCCGACCGGGTCGATGGGGATACCCCTGGCGTCATGGGTCTTGGTGTCCTTGATGAACGAACCCATTCCCTTCGCGTACGCCACCGAGTGCCTGATCGAGATCAGGCCCGTCTCGAAATCCACATCGCACCACCGAAGGCCGCAGACCTCGCCGATTCGCATCCCCGTGTGCAGGGCGAGTACGACCGCCCTCTAATCCTCGGCGGACCAATCGAGTCCGAACTCCTTTCGGGCATCCTCTTCGCTCATGACTTCGAGAAGGTCTCCGGGTTGGCAACGAAGGGCGAGGCATAGCTGCTCGAGTGTGTTGAAGCGAATGCCGCGAATATGCCCTTTTTTAATACGGGACAGGTTCACGGGCGTGGTTCCAATCCTTTCGGCAAGTTCGTTCGAGGAAATCTTTCGCTCGGCCATGATCTTGTCGAGGCGAACAATTACGGGCATGGCGTTTCCTTACGCAATCTCGTCGGAGTCGAGGTACAGCTCTCGGGCGTACAAGAAGAGCTGGGAAAGCATGAACAGGACGATGCCGAGAACCAGAGAGGTCCAATCGAATGATGAAGCGATCTCTTGGGCGCCGACGGCCCCCTCGCCGCCAAACATCGAAACGGAGGTTTTGAGTGAGCCGGCGTAGAGGCTGGTGGCAGCTTGAACAACGAAGAGAATGCCGAGCACCTTCAAGCATGTCGCAGACCCTTTCTTGAAGGGGTCTCCGCTCTTGATCGTCCACACGAGAACGGCGCTGAGGATGGTCGTAGCGATACCGATGACGGCAGGGACCAATGTCGAGATCGCAAGGGCTGGATACGCGGGGGAGTCTGCAATTACAGGGTTGTCGAGCACTTCGATTGCTGGCTTTAAGGAGAACGCCACTTGTGCGATGGCGGTGGCGCAAAGGGTCGCAGAGGCTATCGCACATGCGATGCGGAAGGAATGAAGCCGGGGAGTGCGATTGTCGGAACTCATAATAACCTCCGAAGAATTTAAAAAACTCAGGTTACTTTTTAACAGTTTATGTTAAATTGACTATGCCGGCAAGTAATCACAGTATGCTGCAACCGAAACCCCTCTAGATTGGAGAGGATTATGTTCAGTACTGTTAAGTCGTGTAAGCTCTTGGTTTTCCTCGGCCTCGCTCTTTGTCTGTTGCTGCCGGGAGCCCCCGCTTTTGCGGATACCCCGATGCCTCCTTCCCAGGAGAGCAGCCAGTGTGCCCTCGTTGAGCCCCTCGGGTATACGGACGACGTCGTCGATACCTACTGGAGCTACAGCTGTCCTCGCGGCGTAAGCGGGCACAGCATCTCGATGTTCAACATCTCTTACAAGACGATCTCCTACCGAAATGGCTATCGCCGATCCGCGCATCATAGGGAATCCCGCCTCGCTGCAATGTGCTCCTGTGGTGTTCTTGGCACAACTGATGAATGGCAATTTGTCTATAGCACCTACTAGATGCGAGGAAGGGCCGAGCATTTTGTTCGGCCCCTCTGTTCCGACTGGATGAGGTTAAGGTTGGCGATGAATATGCTCAAAATCTCGAAGGCGATCTTTAGGTCGCTTCTCTCCTCCAGGTCGCTCTGTGTTGTCGTTGTTGCGTTGATGGTTCTTTGTGCTCTGCCCGTCTTCAGGAGCGCGGCTGGCATCGACGGACGGGTCGAATACCTCGAGTCGGGAATAACCCGTGTTGAGCAGGAATTGTCAGCATCCTATGCGGATGCGCTTGTGAATGCGGGGGAGGACGGTGTCTATACCTCTTCATCAAGCATGCCCGCGCTTCTGTACCCTCTTGCCGCGGGACGTCTTATCTTGGCACCGCTCTCTCCCCTACTTCCGTTTCTGCAGATATCGGATGGAGAGTACACCTATTATGACGGATCGAAGGAGTACTTGCTATGGGTCGCAACGGCCGTTGCCGTCTCGTTCCTTGCCGCGCGTCTTAACAAACGTGAAAAGCTCATCATCCAGGCACCGATGGGCGAGCTGGGTAGACTTGTTGCATCGAGCGTATGGGCGAGTGTTTTTGCAATGCTTGCCGTCCTCGCCATCAATCTTCCAGGGATAATCGCCGCGCTTGTGAAGAATGGCCCGGGCTCGCCGTTCTATCCGATAGGCTACATTCAATATGCGACTCCGGTTATCAAACCGGCTTGGCTGGTGTTCGCGCAGACGGCCATCTTGCAATTCTTGGTGGCAGCGTTCATCTCGCTTGTCGTTCACCTTGCCGTGAAGATTGCCAATAACCCTACGCTTGGAATCGTGTTCGTATGTGCCCTGATGGGGGTGACGATGGTTCCCGGGTATTACGGAAGATCCATCGCTTTACGTGAGTTCGCCCTGTTGAATCCCCTTACGTATGCGAACACTGAGTTGACCGTCGGCGCCTATAGCCCGTACCCGACAACGCAGATAGTGAATCTGCCTGGACTTTGCTTCGAGCGTGGCGCGATTGCCCTCGTATGCGCAATCGGGATCGAGGTGCTGGCAATTAGCCTGCTTTGCGTTGCTGGAAAGAGCGGCTGCGCGTGCCCGATATCCCCGATTTGTCTTGAGAGAGGTTCCTTCACTGCATCGAGAACGGCAACTCGTTCGAGCGCTTGTGCCTCCGCCGTTGCATACGTAAGAACGATGGGGAAACTGCTCCTGCGTTCTCCTACCCTCGCCGTATGCGCGATTGCAATGTCGACGACGATGCTGGCCCCGGCTCTGGTCGAGATGTTTCCTGACGCTGATAACGTTTCCGCTGTTCGGTATAGGGATGGGGAGCTCCGTTCAATAGATCGGTATCTAGAGCAGAACGCTGCGAATATGGACGTCGAGGGCAAAGCGGCCCTGGAAGACATGCGGGATGCTCTTTCGGGTTTCGTGTACGCGCCTATGCCTGCGGAGGGGTTTCGAAGCCTTGCGACGTACGAGCGCGCTCGAGGTGAGCTGGGCGCGGCAGATGCGACTCTCCTGCAATCGATCGGAATCGAGCCGGAGACTCCTTCTCGTGCGGAGGTGCGCGCCCTTCTGCTTGAGTCGATCGCGAGCTTGCCGGACCCCAAGGTTTACGAGTTAAGTACGAAGATGCCCCCATTAATCCTCCTTTCGTATCTCCAGGCAGCGCTTCCCTCCTTATTTTTGCTGTTGCCCGTGGTTGTCACATCGCTCGCGTGCACCCACCTGCAGTGTCGTTCCCTTCTGGTTCTCCAGATCCCCGCAACAGCGCATGTGCGTTTTCTGACGGCTGTTGCGCTGGCTCTCCTGCTTGGCTTGGTGCTGCTTTGGTGTCGATGGTTCCCGCTGTCGTTGTGTCCGTGATTAAGAACGGTGCGGGTGGATCGGAGTATCCCGTCGCTCTCATTCGGGCGGGAGCTTCGACAACGTCCATGGTGGGGGAGGCGGTGTTGTGCAGTATTCCGTTGCTGGTCATGGCATACGGCGTGATTTCCGTCGTCGCTGCGTTGACAGCAGCGATTAGCCGCAACCCCGTTGTCACCGGAATGGTTTGCGCGGTTCTCTTGGTGTTGGGTTCGTTGAGCGCTCATGTTGAAAGCGTGGGCATGGGCGTCGCGCTGCTGGCTCCATTCGCCTCGTTTGATCCCGCTTCCCAGGTGGGGACGATTGGGTTCCTTGGGCGAGGGACGAACGCGATGCCTTTTGGAGAGGTCGTCGGCGCATCGGGCGCTCTGCTGGTGGTCTTGGGCGCCGTATCTCCGTTGATGGTGCGCCTGAGTGTTCCAAAGATCGAAAGGGGATGATCTCGATGATTGACCTTCAAACGCTGACGATCTCTTATGGAAAGAAGGTGCTCGTAGATTCGGTGAACGCTGAGTTTGCCCCGGGTACGGTCTACGGTCTCGTCGCTCCGAACGGGCATGGAAAGACGACGTTGCTGCGTGCGATGGCAGGTTTGCCGGGTCCTCGCGTGGACGGGAGCATCGTTCTGGATGAGGTGCAGGGTACGGGTGCGAGAGAGGTCCGTTCTATGATCTTCTATGCACCTGGTGAGGGGACGCTGCTGTATCCCGGATTGCGTGCGGAAGATCACCTCAAGATGGTTTGCGATATGTGGCCGCATGCTCGCGATATCGAAGAGATAGTGGAACAAACGCAGATAGGCGAGTTCGCGAAGATGAGGATCCGCACTCTGAGCCAGGGCATGAAGCAGCAGCTTACCCTGGCGATTGCGTATGCGACGGGCGCGCGGTACCTTCTATTAGATGAGCCCATGAACGCGCTCGACCCCAGCAGGGTGGACTTGCATTCCGAGATTCTCAGGAAGCTGGCCGATTCTGGTACGTGCATCATCATGTCATCCCACATCTTGGATTCGGTCGATAGGCTGTGCGATGAGATTCTGTTTTTGAAGGATGGGAGGCTCATTAGAAGCATTCCGCAAGATGATGCTGCGCTGAAGTCTCCTGGATCCCATTTCGCAAAGCCTGCCGGACGCGCCGAGGGTGCGCTAAGCACGTATCGGCGACTCTACGAAAAGGGCGGGTAGAAATGCAAGTTAAAAATCTATGTGGCCAATGTGATACCGTTGAACCCGCATATCGATACCGCTCAGCCATTCGCCTCGCCCCCGTCGCACGTATCTTCATCCGGTCTGTTACTTTTAATCTAACAATTCTTTGAGGAACGTAGGTGCTTCTAAATGTACTGTCGACTTCTTCTCAAATTAATCCTAAGAGACAAGGCCGTATGGATTTGTACGCTCGTTCTCGCTGCAGCCTTTTCCGTCCCCATTGCGTTCAATTCACCCATCTACGGGCCCTTCTTTATGAAACAGGGCATGCAGGGCTTTGTCGACGCATTCAATACGCGCGCGCCCCAGGCCAGCGGCACAGACCTATCGCCAGAGCAGCAAGCTGACGCGGAGCTTGCAAGATACGCGAACGCCGCCCTTGCCGCTCAAACCGACGCCGCCTTTCTCGATTCTGCCGAGAGCTACTACGCGCTCATGGGCGAAGGCTTCCAATCCGGGTCCATCGTGGGAGACCAAGAGACCAATGACGCAGCGCTCGCATATTGCCGTGCCCTGAGCAGCTCCGGCATCACGGATATCCCGGCCTCCGCAAACGACCTGCCATTCCTTTCCTTCCTGCCTTACGCCATTGCCACGGCGCCGTCCTTCCTTCCCTTCATCCCCTTCCTTCTCTCGTCGATACTCGTGCTCGGCGCCACAAGGCCCGGGACCCTGGCGGCAAAGGCGCCCGTGCCCAAATTCCGGCACCTTATCCAGATCGTGTTTTCGATAATCGCCGCGGGGACCGCGATGCTCCTCGCCGGCCTCGCACCCGGGGGCATTTACGCCTTGGCCCTAAACGGCTTCGGGCAAATTGGGTACCCGATCGCCTTCTTCCATGACGGCGCGCTTACCACCACGACCGCGGGAAACGTCTTCACAGCCCTGCTTCTCGCGCTGCTTGCGGGCGGAACCTTGATATCCGTTTGCTCCGCCGTCCTATCGACCGCAACGAGGCGCGTCCTCGCGGGCCCCCTTACCTCCGCGCTGCTTGTCGCGGCCCCGGCATTCCCGTTACTGTCCGATTCGGCACTGGAGCATAACGCCGCGCTCAATCTCCTGCCGCTGGCCGTATTCTCGCCTATCGAGGCAGCGGGTTACGTGGGATGCTTCCCGACAGAATTCATTGGCTCCGGTTCAGGCAGCGCATCGATGCTTGCCGTGGCCCTGGCATACGTCGCGGTCCTTTTTGCGGTCGGCGCCGTTGCGACACGTTCCCCCAAACAGCCTGGACCCGCGAAAAAGCACCATGGGCTCGAGCTCCTGGACGCGAGCGTGGGATACGGAAGCACGACGATACTTTCAATCGGGTCGCTTTTCCTGAGCCCGGGAACGGCGGCGGGCCTCGTTGCTCCCAACGGCTCGGGGAAAACCACCCTTCTTGAAGCGCTGTCGGGCCAATTTCCCACCCGCATCCGCTCGGGAAGCCTGGCGGCAGACGGAATCAGCCAACGTCGATCAGCCGAATTTGCAGAACTCGTCTACCTGAGCTCTTCAGGCGGCACGGATCTCTATCCCACGCTATCGGCCATCGAGCACCTTGCTTTCGTTAGGGAGGCGTGGAAATCGGCCGCCGACATCGACTCGCTCTGCGACTCCCTCGGAATCTCCCCATATCTCGACAAGCCGACCCGTAAACTCTCGACAGGAATGAAGCAGCAGGTAAAGCTTGCCATGGCGATAGCGACCGATTGCCCGTACCTCATCCTCGATGAACCGCTGAACGGCCTCGATCCGGGAAAACGGAAAACCTCCTGCGACGCGATGCGCAGCGAGGTGGCGCGGGGACGCAGCGTGCTCATTTCAAGCCATCTACTCGACGACCTGGCAGACCTTACCAACTCGTTCTACTTCATCGAAGCCGGCACGCTCGTGGAAAAGATCAAGTCGTCCTCGCAGACGCTCAAGCAGGAATACCTCGATACATACGAGCGAGGTGAATGACATGAAACTATTTGAACAGCTGAAGTCCAATGCGTCGCGCATGGCTGTCTACGTCATCCTCGTGGCAACGGCTTTATGCGGAATCGCGGCACCCGTCTATGCGCTCAACGGGGAGAAAGGCGATGTCGAACCCGCGTACATGGCTTCGACGGTTAAGGACCGGTACAAAGCCTTCTCTGGAGACACGTTTTACGTAGCAGAGTACGACACGACCTACCGTCAGCTTCGCTACAACAAGGGCTACGACTATCTAGGCGCAGAGGCAATCAGCTATACGTCGGGTTGGTACCGCTCCAACTATGGACACATAACCCAGTTCAAGTGTAACTACCGTGTGTACAACTAAAGCAACCGGCCGGGACGAGGGGTGACGCAAAAGCGTCGCCCCTCGTTTTTAGCCATGTCAACTGAACCTAGTTCAGTTTGGTTGATTTCCGATCTCAGCCGAACACATTGAGCGGAAAGGCCGTTCCCGCAGTCAGTCGAACGTCCCCGGGGCCCTTCTCAGGCCCCGGGGACGGCATTTTCCCAGTTGAAGGAACGGTGGAGATGTGTTTCGATGGGTCAGATTCGTGTCGTTCCGAAAAGACCGTGAACCTTTTGTGGGACACGCGGCGCCGTGGTACCATAGCCGAGTTTGTTGTCTTGGTCGGAAACCAAGACGCCTTATGCGCTGATCGGTAACCAGCGCCTGACCAATAAGGAGTCCTACCATGAAGCAGGGTATCCATCCCCAGTATGTCGAGTGCACGGTGACGTGCTCCTGCGGCAACACCTTCAAGACGCACGCTACCGTGTCCGAGATGAAGGTCGAGCTTTGCAACGAGTGCCACCCGTTCTACACCGGCCAGCAGAAGTTCGTCGACACCGGTGGACGCGTCCAGCGCTTCGCCGACAAGTTCGGTGGCGCCGCTGCCGCCCAGCTCAAGAAGGCTGAGGAGGCCAAGGCTGCCAAGGCCGCCAAGGCTGCTGAGGCCGAGGCCGCTCGCAAGGCCGCCGCTGAGGCTAAGGCTGCCGAGAAGGCTAAGCGTGCCGCTAAGTTCGCCGAGGAGGCTGCCAAGCAGGCCGCCGAGGCTCCCGCAGAGGCTCCCGTCGAGGAGGCCGCTGCCGAGGCCGAGACCACCGAGGCCGCTGAGTAAATAGCTCGCCGCGGAATCGCTCGCATTCATGGCATAAGGGCCGTGCATCCGTTTGGGTGCGCGGCCCTTTTCTTTTTATTGGTGCAGGCTAACCCGTTCCCATTGCACCAGATTGGTGCGAAGGGGACGGGTTGGTTTGCACCAAATGGCAGAGTGACGGCGTTTTCCCAGATAAAACCTGCCAAAATAAACCAGTCCCTTTTTGGCAGGTCGGTCGGGTCGTAGTTATTACGTGGCGGTCGAGCTCGACCGTATAGGCCGCGCCTTGTTTGGCTAAAGTACAATCATCTGTGTTTAACTCGCCCGCAGCTGCACGGCGTGGGCGATGGCCAAAAAGGAAAACCACATGGGATTCATGTCAAAGCTGCTGTCCTTTGGATCCGATAAGGACCTTAAGCGCTACTACAAGATCGTCGACCAGATCAACGGTCTTGAGCCCCAGTTTGAGAAGATGACCGAGGAGGAACTCCGCGCCCAGACCGATAAGTTCCGCGAGCGTTACGCCAACGGTGAGTCGCTCGACGACATGCTTCCCGAGGCCTTTGCCACCGTGCGTGAGGCTTCCAAGCGTACTATGGGTATGCGCCACTTTGACGTGCAGCTCATTGGCGCCATGGCACTGCACGAGGGCCACATTGCCGAGATGAAGACTGGCGAAGGTAAGACCCTCGTCTCCACGTTGGCCGGCTATCTCAACGCTATTGCCGGCAAGGGCGTGCACGTCGTTACCGTCAACGATTACCTGGCAAAGCGCGACTCCGAGTGGATGGGCCGCATCTACAAGTACCTGGGAATGACCGTCGGTCTGCTCCAGAACAACATGCCGCTCGAGCTCAAGCGCCCGGCCTACCAGGCCGACGTCACCTACGGCACCAACTCCGAGTTCGGCTTTGATTACCTGCGCGACAACATGGTTACCCGTCCCGAGCAGCGCGTGCAGCGCGGCCACAACTACGCCATCGTCGACGAGGTTGACTCCATCCTGATCGATGAGGCCAGGACGCCGCTGATCATCTCGGGCGCTGGCACTAAGTCCGCCAGTACCTACAAGGACTTCGCGCGTGCCGTGCGTGGCCTTGAGCGCGGCGAGGACGTGTCGCACGACATGCTCACCGCCACCGAGGATGTTGAACCCACGGGCGACTATGTCATGGACGAGGCCAAGCACACCATTGCCGCCACCGAGCGCGGCCTTAAGAAGATCGAGCACCGCCTGGGCATCGAGGACATCTATGCCGACCTTTCGGGCCAGCTGGTCAACCACCTGCAGCAGGCGCTGAAGGCTCAGTACATGTTCCACCGCGATAAACAGTACGTGGTCACTAACGGCGAGGTCAAGATCGTCGACGAGTTCACCGGCCGCATCATGGAAGGCCGCCGCTACTCCGAGGGTCTGCACCAGGCCATCGAGGCCAAAGAGGGCGTGCTCGTGCGCGAGGAGAACCAGACCCTGGCCACCATCACCCTGCAGAACTACTTCCGTCTGTACGATAAGCTCTCCGGCATGACCGGCACGGCACTTACCGAGGATGCCGAGTTCCGCGAGATCTACAAGCTGCCCGTCGAGGTCATCCCCTCCAACAAGCCCGTGCAGCGCGTGGACCACGAGGACCTGGTGTACCGCACCATTCAGGCCAAGTACAACGCCGTTGCCGACGACGTTGAGCGTCGTCACGCCAAGGGCCAGCCGGTCCTGGTGGGCACCGTCTCCATCGAGAGCTCCGAGAAGCTGTCCGCCGCCCTTACCAAGCGCGGCATCGCACACGAGGTCCTCAACGCCAAGCATCACGAGCGCGAGGCCCACATCGTTGCCCAGGCCGGACGCTACGGCGCCGTGACCATCGCCACCAACATGGCCGGTCGTGGTACCGACATCCTGCTGGGCGGCAACCCCGACGAGCTGGTGCGCGAGCGCCTTGAGTACGAGGGCCTGACCATGGAGGACGTGACGCCCGAGCAGCTCGAGCAGTTTAACGCCGAGGCCAAGGAGACCTGCAAGGCCGAGCGCGAGCGCGTGCTTGCCGCCGGTGGCCTGACCGTTATCCTGTCTCTTATACACATCTGACGCTGCCGACGAATAGCCTTGTG
>URGY01000005.1 GCA_900547505.1 uncultured Collinsella sp. | reverse complement strand
GCGCGACGTGCTCGGCGTGATTTATGACGAGCCCGATACCTCTTCGGCCTCGGGCGATTCTTCGGTTCGATAGGAGGTTGCGATGGATTTTTCTCCGGCGGATCTGTTCCGTTCAACCAAGACCGGCTCTCGCAGCAGCCTGGACCGCGTCAACAAGCAACTTTCGGCCTCGCGCGGCACGTTTCGCCAAAAGGTGCATATCGGTGTGCTCGTGGCTACTGTGGCGCTCGTCGCCTACGGTGCCATCATCATCTGGTCGGCTTCGCAGTTTAAGGCCGATGCCTCGTTCTCACGCCATCTGCTGGGAATTGGCATCGGAGCGGTGCTGGCGGTGCTGGTCTGGCGTACCGATCTGCGTGGTATTTCCAATTTCTCGACGGCGTTGCTCGTCATCGACCTGATCGTGATCCTCTCGCCCAAGATTCCGGGTCTGTCCTATACGGGCGGTCTGGGCATGACGGGCTGGATCAAGATTCCCGGTATCGGCTTGACATTCCAGCCGGTTGAGCTTGCCAAGCTCATCACCATCTTCTTTATTGCTACGCTTGGCTCGCAGTATAACGGTCGCATCGATACCGTTCGCGACTACGTCAAGCTCTGCGGCATGCTGTCCATTCCGTTTTTGGCCGTCGTTGCCATGGGCGACCTGGGATCGGGCCTGGTCGTGCTGGTTTCTGGCGCTATCGTCATCTGTATGAGCGGTGCGCGCCGCGAATGGGTACTGTCGACCCTGGCCCTGCTTGTGGGCCTGGTGGCCCTCGTCCTGGCGCTCGATTCGGTCTTTGATTCGTTGCTCGGCCACGATGTGCTCATCAAGCAGTATCAGATGAACCGTCTGACGGTCTTTATCGACCCCGATAATGCCGATTCGGACGATGCGTACAATCTGCAGCAGTCGTTGATCGCGGTCGGCTCGGGCGGTTTCTTTGGTAAGGGCCTGGGGCATGCGACGCAGTCGGCCGGCGGCTTCCTACCCGAGTTCCATACCGACTTTGTCTTCGCCTTTTTGTCCGAGACCTTTGGCTTCTGCGGCTCCTTTTTGCTGCTGTGCTTGTACGTACTGCTCATCTTCTCGACGATCCGCGTTGCCTTTAAGTGCGAGTCTCTGTTCCTACGCTTATCATGCGTAGGTATCGTTGGCATGTGGGCGTTCCAGACCTTCGAAAACATCGGCATGTGCATCGGCATGATGCCGATTACCGGTATTCCGCTACCGTTTATTAGCTTCGGTTCGTCTTCGATGATGATTCAGCTGCTGACGGTGGGTATCGTACAATCCATATGGCGGCATCGTTCGGGCGCCGCGTAACCGCTGGAGGGGTTTGCTATGAAAATTCCCGTAGATAAGCTGACCCGCGCTTTTAAGATGGGTGCGTCCGTTAAGAAGGATTCCGATACGCCGGTGCGCGTCTCGGTCTATCTGGATTCGTCCGCCTCGCGCTTTCTGGCCGAGACGGTGCGTGACGCCTTTGTGCCGCAGACGACCTCGGGCATTGTGCGCGTCGAGCGTCTGGGGGAGGAGCGAATTGCTCCAAAGACCGATACCGATGTGGTGCTGGTGCTCTCGTGTGGTTCCGACCGCTTGGAGAGTGCCGTGCAGGAGCTCGTGATCGCCGGCGCGCCCGTGTGCGTGCTTGCCGAGTCTGCTGTGGAGGTGCCGTTTATCGAGGAGTCCACGCCCATGCTCGGCGTGGTAGCGGCAACCGATAAGACGTATCTGCTCGAGACGCTTGCCCGCTGGATTCTCGACCGCACCGACAAGGAAACGGCTTTTGCGGCGAACTTTGCCTTCATGCGCATCGCGGCGGCCAATCGTATCATCACCTCGTGCGCGCTCACCAATATGGCGACCGGTGCACTGGTGTTTTTGCCGGGCGCCGATTATCCCGTTATGGCGCTGGCGCAGGTGGGCATGCTCTTTGAGCTCGCTGCCGTCTTTGGACGCGGCATTAAGCCCGAGCGCGGCTACGAGGTCGCGGGCGTGCTTGCCGGCGGTCTTGTGATCCGCGCGGTCACCCGCGCACTCGTCAAGCAGACGCCGCATATTGGGTTTGCCGTCAAGGCGCTCACTGCTGCCGCGGGCACCTACGGCATGGGCCGTGCGCTCGTTTCGCTCTACGAGCGCGATGTCGACTACAGCCGTGCCAACGAGGTGGTCACTGCCACGTTCTCCCGCGTTCGCGATCTGGTAACCACGGTCGCGGGCGCTACCCGTCCTATGGCGTCCTACCAGGACGCATCAAATCTCGCTGCTTAGGGGTTTTCCGTTGCGCGTTGCATACCAAGATTGTTTTCATTTAATTGAGCCGTTGCTCGCCAAGGTCGAGAAGCCGAGTCGCTATATCGATCACGAGTGGGGCACGCTTTCC
Source organism: uncultured Collinsella sp. (assembly GCA_900547505.1). GTDB lineage: Bacteria > Actinomycetota > Coriobacteriia > Coriobacteriales > Coriobacteriaceae > Collinsella. The sequence continues at coordinate 20,748 of URGY01000005.1, read as the reverse complement.
AAGGCCGATGCCGATTACCGTTGCTGCCTGATCTACCCGGATGTGTACGAGGTCGGTCTGCCCAACCAGGGTATCGCCATCCTCTACAACATCCTTAACCAGGCCGAGGGCATCTCCTGCGAGCGTGGCTATGTGCCGTGGCCCGATATGGGTGACGCCATGCGCGAGGCGGGTATTCCTCTGCTGTCGCTCGAAGGTGCTGCGCCGGTCGCTTCGTTTGATATCGTCGGTCTGCATGTGCCGCACGAGATGGCGGTGACGAACTTCCTCGAGGCACTCGACCTCGCTGGCATTCCGCTGTTAGCGGCCGACCGAGGTGAAGACGACCCTATCATCATCGCCGGCGGCCCCTCGGTGTACAACCCCGAGCCGTACGCGGCCTTCTTCGATGCCATCCTCATCGGTGAGGGCGAGGAATCGCTGCTCGAGACCTGCCAGCTGCATCGCCGCCTGCGTGACGAAGGGGTCCCGCGCGCGCAGATTGTCGAGCAGCTTGCATCCATTGCCGGCAACTACGTGCCGTCGCTCTATGAGGTTCGTCACGACGAGCCCTGCTCGCCGCATGGCTACACCGTGCCGCGTGAGGGCAAGGATGCGCCGACCGTGGTCTACAAGCGCGTCGTCGAGGATTTCGGCGCCACAAATCCGCTGTCGCAGTCGTGCGTACCCTATGCGCAGCTGGTCCACGACCGCCTGTCTATCGAGATCCTGCGCGGCTGCGCCCGCGGCTGTCGTTTTTGCCAGGCCGGCATGACGTATCGCCCGGTGCGCGAGCGCTCGGCCGACCAGATCGTCTCGTCGGTGATCCAGGGTCTGGAAAAGACCGGCTATGACGAGGTGTCGCTGACCTCGCTCTCCACGACCGACCACTCCTGCATTCGCGACGTGCTCGGCAGGCTCAACCGTCGCCTGGAGGATACGGGTATTCGCGTGTCTATTCCGTCGCAGCGCCTGGATTCGTTTGGCGTGGATATGGCCGAGTCGGTCGCCGGCGAAAAGAAGGGCGGCCTGACGTTCGCGCCCGAGGCCGGCAGCCAGCGCATGCGCGACATCATTAACAAGAACGTGACCGAGGAGGACCTGGACCGTGCGGCCAAGGCGGCCTTCGAGGCCGGCTGGAACCGCATGAAGCTCTACTTTATGATGGGCCTTCCCGGCGAGCGCGACGAGGACATCGTGGCCATCGCCAATCTGGCCGATCACGTGCTGGAGCTCGGTCGTTCCGTGGTGCCCAAGGCTCGTCGCGGCTCGATCTCGGTGTCGATCTCGGTTTCGGTCTTTATCCCCAAGGCTGCCACGCCGTTCCAGTGGTGCCCGCAGCTCGACTACGACGACGTCAAGCGTCGCCAGAAGCTGCTCATCACGAGCGTTCGCAACCGTGCCGTCCGCGTTCATTACCACGATGCCGAGACCTCGCTCATCGAGGCCGCGCTGTCCCGCGCCGGTCGTGACATGACGCCCGTCATCATCGATGCTTGGCGCTCGGGCTCTCGCTTTGACGCCTGGGTAGAGCATTTCTCGCTCGATAACTGGAAGGAAGCTGCTGCCAAAAACGGCATCGACCTCAATGAGCTCGTGCACCTGCCCTACGAGTTGGATTGGCGCCTGCCGTGGGAGCATGTGAGCCCCGGCTGTACGCGCGGCTTCCTCGAGCGCGAGTACCGTCGCTCGCTCGAGGGCGTCACGACTCCCGACTGCACCCGCACGTCGTGCACCGGCTGCGGGATCTGCCCCACGCTCCACGCCAAGAATGTATTGATGGGTGATCGCGCATGAGTGAGCGCCTGACCGACAACCCCTCGCTCTTTAGACTTCGTGTTTGCTATGGCAAGCGCGATCGCCTTAAGTACCTGGGCCATCTCGAAGTAATCCATACCATTGAGCGCATCGTGCGCCGTGCGGGACTTCCCTATGCCGTCACGCAGGGCTTCTCTCCGCACATGCGCGTGGGCTTCTCTTCGGCGCTGCCGGTTGGTACGTCGTCGACCTGCGAGTGGTATGACCTGTTTATGACCGAGTTCGTGGCGCTCGACGAGGCGTTTGGGCGCCTGGCTGCGGCGTCTCCGGCCGATCTGGCACCCATCGAGGCGGCGTACATCGACGTGCGCACGCCGGCGTTGACGGCGCAGCTTACGCGCCTGTCGTATCGCATCGATCTGCATCTGGACCCCGAGGCGCCCGTAAGCGCCGATGAGGTGCGTCGTGCGATCGACACGCTGCGCGCGGACCATGGCATCGACTACGCGCGCGGCAAAAAGAGCAAGCGCTTGGATTTGGATCACACGCTCGTGGGCTATGAGCTCACGGCGGGGGAGCGCCCGGACCATTTGGTGCTCATGCTCGACACCCATGCCGACAACGAGGGCTCCATGCGTCCGGAAATTTTGCTTTCTGCGGCTGATGTTTTGTTGCAGGGCTTGACCCCGGGCGTGGATGCACCTATTGTTTCCACCGGTATGCAAGACCTCGTGACCATCTGCTCCTACGATGTCGAGCGTCAGAATCAAGCATGCGAGGACGACGAGGGCCGACTCGTCAGCCCCATACCTGTGCGAACTTGTGGATTTGCTCCACATACTCGTTGACGGGGGTATTTTCGCCTGCTACTATATTCGGCTGTTGCACTAACTGATGCATGAAGGGCAAGTAAACATGTACGCAATCGTTAACACGGGCGGCAAGCAGTACAAGGTCGCCACCGACGATGTCATCACCGTCGAGAAGATCGAGGGCAATGAGGGCGACAAGGTCACCCTGCCGGTTATCTTCCTCAACGATGGTAAGAAGATCGTCACCGATCCCGACAAGCTGGCCAAGGCCAAGGTTACCGCTCAGATCGTTGAGCAGTTCAAGGGCGAGAAGCAGCTGGTCTTCAAGTTCCACAAGCGCAAGCGCTATCGTCGTCTGAAGGGTCACCGTCAGCAGCTCACCAAGCTGAAGATCGTGAAGGTTCAGGCTACCTCCCGCGCCAAGAAGGCTGTCAAGGCAGAGGCTGAGGCTGTTGCCGAGGCTCCCGTCGCCGAGTAGATTACACTCGTAACGAAAGAGTAGGTATACACAATGGCACACAAAAAAGGACTCGGTTCCTCCCGTAATGGCCGTGACTCCCGCGGTCAGCGCCTTGGCACGAAGCGCTATGCCGGCCAGACGGTAACCACGGGCACGATTCTCGTCCGTCAGCACGGCACGCACATCCACCCGGGTGAGAACGTTGGCCGTGGTAAGGACGACACGCTGTTCGCGCTGGTCGACGGTACCGTTGAGTTCCACAAGGGTATCAAGCACAGGGTCAGCGTACGCCCGCTCGCGAACGCGTAATTCACCCTTCATAGAGCACATATGTGGGAGGCACTTGAGTTTTAGGATTCAAGGGTCTCCCTCTTTTTGTAGGAGGCGATTCTGTTGTCACAGTTCACCGATATCAGCCGCATTAACGTGTGCGGCGGCGACGGCGGAGCCGGATGCATGTCGTTTAGGCGCGAGGCATTTGTCCCCAAGGGCGGCCCCGATGGCGGCGACGGCGGTCGTGGCGGCAATGTCGTCATCCAGGCCGATGCTCAGCTGTCTTCGTTGATCGATTACCGCTTTAAGCATCACTTCCGCGCCGAGCGCGGCACGCACGGACAGGGTGCCCGTCGTAACGGTAAAAGCGGCGAGGACCTGATTCTCAAGGTCCCTATGGGTACCGTGGTGCGCGAGCTCGATCCCGAGACGCAGACCCCGATGTTCGAGATTGCCGACCTGGTGCACGACGGCGAGCGCGTCGTCGTGGCGCCCGGCGGTGCCGGCGGTCTGGGCAATACGCACTTTGTGACGTCGGTGCGCCGCGCGCCCGCGTTCGCCCAGCTGGGCGAGCCGGCCGAGGAGCACTGGATTGAGCTTGAGATGAAGCTCATGGCCGATGCCGCGCTCGTGGGCTTTCCCTCGGTAGGTAAGTCATCGCTCATTGCGCGCATGAGTGCCGCCCGCCCCAAGATCGCCGACTACCCGTTTACCACGCTCGTGCCGAATCTCGGCATGGTGCGTGCCGGCGAATATTCTTACGTCGTTGCCGACGTCCCCGGTCTTATCGAAGGCGCGAGCGAGGGCAAGGGCCTGGGTCACCAGTTCCTGCGCCACATTGAGCGTACGGCTCTGATCATGCATGTCGTCGACATGACGGGTGGTTTTGAGGATCGCGATCCGGTCGAGGATTACCACATCATCAACCGCGAGCTCGAGCAGTATGGGGCCGAGCTCTCGGAGCGTCCGCAGATCGTCGTTGCCAACAAGTGCGACGCGCCGGGCACGGCCGACAAGATTGCCGACCTTAAGCGCGCAGCGCTCGACGATGGGCATATGTTCTTTGCTGTGTCTGCTGTGACGGGCGCCGGCCTCAACACGCTGATGCTTGCCGTGGGCGAGCAGGTGGCTAAGCTGCGCGCCGAGTTGGCTGTCTCGGATGAGCCGGTCGTTCTGCGCGACGATGAGTGGGAGCGCCGCCGCCTGCAGCGTGAGAAGCGTTTCCGCATTGTCCAGGAAGAGCCCGGTGCCTTCCGCGTGGTCGGTCGTGCCATCGAGCGCATGGTCATCCAGACCGACTGGGAAAATGAGGAAGCCGTCATTTACCTGCAGCATAAGTTTGCGCGTATGGGTGTTGACGACGCGCTCGAGAAGGCCGGTTGCCGTGCGGGCGACGAGGTCCGCATTTGCCAGCGCGCCTTTGACTTTGAGGGCGCCGAGGACTTCTCGGAGTACGAGGAGCTCGAGGATGCTGACGAGGACGTTGCCGTTGAGGCCATTGACGTTACCGATGCTGCGGATGAGGGCGTCGAGGTTGTCGATGCGGCGGATGCCGCGGACGATGCCGAGACCTCGGAGGGCGAGTAAACCATGTCGCTGCGCGGTGGAATCGGTCTGCCCGAGCTTCCTCTAGAGGACGGGCGGGAGTTTAGGCTCGGCATTATGGGCGGCACATTCGACCCGATTCATTACGGGCACTTGGTGACTGCCGAGCAGGCGCGCGAGTCGCTCGACTTGGACGCTGTGCTCTTTATGCCGGCGGGCTCTCCTGCCTTTAAGCTTGACAAGCCGGTGACTCCTGCCGAGGACCGTTATGCCATGACGGTCCTCGCCACCGCCGCGAACCCGGCCTTTTTGGCGAGCCGGTTCGAGATCGACCGCCCGGGCGTAACCTATACGGCCGATACGCTTCATGCTCTTCGCGACTTTTACCCGCCGCAGGTAAAGCTCTACTTTATTACGGGCGCCGACGCGATTATCGATATTGTGACCTGGCATGATGCCGAACGAATCGCTGAGCTTGCCACCTTTATTGCGGCGACGCGACCGGGCTTTGATATCGATACGGCGCGTGCCCGAATCAAAGAGTCGGGGCTGCCGTTCGACGTGCGCTATATTCAGATTCCGGCGCTGGCGATCAGCTCGACGAACATTCGTAAGCGAGTTGCCCGCGGCATGAGCGTGCGCTATCTTACGAGCGAGTCCGTGCTCGGCTACATTCGCAAGCGCAGGCTATATGCCGATTTGGGCCAAGAGGATTTTGAGTGATGGGGGTCTACGTTGTCGGTAGAGGATCAGTTTGAGGGCGATGAGCGCGCGCTGCTCAAGCGCATTCAAGAGCTGCTCGATGTTCGCATGAAGGATAAGCGCAAGCGCTATGTGCATTCGCTGGGTGTTGCCGAGACCGCACTTCATCTGGCCGAGGTCTACGGCGTCGACCGCTTTGATGCCGCTGCCGCCGGCTTGATCCACGACTGGGACAAGGTGCTTTCCGATGACGAGCTGGTCACGCGCGCTCTGCATTACGGCATTAAGATTGCCGGCTCTCCTTCTGCCGCGACGCCGCTTTTGCATGGCCCTGTTGCCGCCTATGAGCTTCCGCAGCTTTTTCCCGAGCTGTCGCCGGCGGTCTTTCAGGCTGTCGACCGTCACACCGTGGGTGCCTGCGATATGACGCCGCTCGATATGGTGGTCTTTGTGGCCGATGCCATCGAGCCCAACCGCCACGGCGACTATGCCCATGCACTGCGCAAGATGGTGGGGGAGTCGACGCTCGACGAGTTGTTCTTCTCCTGTTTTGCGCAGGGTTTGGTCTATGTGATCCAGTCCGGGCGCTATCTTTATCCCACGGCTATTTCGATTTACAACCATTACGCCCAGCTGCGCTAGCTTGGGCTGTCTAGAAAGAGGTATTCCATGGCCGATGAGACCATGACCGACGATCAGATTCTTGAAGGTGTGGAGCACAAGAGTTTTGTTGCCACGTCCGACCGCACCGCTGCCTCGCTGTCCGCGAGCGGTGTTGCCGCCGAGGATGTCGCCCGCGCCGCCGCGCAGGCCGCCTACGACAAGAAGGGCGAGGACGTTCAGGTGCTCGACCTGACCGAGCTTTCCGACGTATGCGACTACTTTGTGCTTGCCACCGGTACCAACAACCGCCAGGTCGATTCTATCGTCGACGAGATCGAGGAGAAGGTCGCCGAGGCTTGCGGCGAGCATCCGTTCTCCATCGAGGGCCGCGAGCAGAAGACCTGGATGCTCATGGACTACGGTTCGGTTGTCGTCCACGTCTTCACTCCTGAAGCCCGCGACTTCTACCGCCTAGAAAAGCTCTGGGGCGACGCCCCCCAGCTCCCCCTCAACCTCCTCTAGTAGCTCATTTAAGACGGGGTTTAGCTACCCTCACGCATATCGCCGGGCAGTTGCGGTTTTCCGCACCTGCCCGGCTTTCTTTTTGCCCAAAGGCGGTTAATCGTTGAAGCGGGATTGGCGGCCGAAGGATAGGGCGGTGTCGCCGAATTTGTCTCGGACGGCGTCGATGGCGACGGAGAGGTCGCGGCGGTCGCTGGATTGGGCTCCGCGGTCATCGATCTCGCAGAACAGGTCAGTCTGGATGCCGCCTTGGTGGTCGAAGTCGCTCATGCCGATGCCCGCTAAGCGAACATGCATGCCATCCTGCCAGATGTTGTCGAGCAGTTCGAGTGCAACCGCCACGAAGATGTTCTCATCGTCGGTCGGATGAGGCAGCCGGCGCTGTGCCGTACGCCCGCTGCCATACGAATACTTAAGCTTGAGCGTTACCGTGGCACCCGTCAGCCCCTGACGGCGCAGGCGGCGTCCCACTGACTCTCCCAACAGCGCAATCGCCGCCTCAATATCCCCACGCTCAGTTAAATCTTTCGCAAAGGTGCGTTCATTGCTGACCGACTTGACCTCGCGCTCTTCATCGAGACTCGTGACTTCGGAGATTTCGAGTCCCAGCGCACGCTGGCGCATGCGCTCGCCGTTGACGCCAAAAATAGAGGCCAAGGTGGATTCCGGTGCACGTGATAGCTCGCCGAGGGTGTAGATGCGCATGCGGCGCAGTCGCTCCTCGGCCGAGTGCCCGATGCCGCTCATGGCAGATACCGGCAGCGCGGCCAAAAAGCGCTGCTCGGTTCCGGGGCGCACGATGGTCAGCCCAAACGGCTTATCCCGCTCGCTTGCGATCTTTGCGACCGTCTTGTTGCAGCCCACGCCAATGGAGCACGTCACTCCTAGCGCTGCCACGCGGTCGCTTATACGCCGCGCAACCAGCAGCGGGTCTTCGGGCGCAAAGCGACCCGGTGTGATATCGATAAAGGCTTCGTCGATGGATACGCGCTCAACGCGCGGGGTCTCGTCGGCGAGAATCGCCATGACCTGCGCACTGACCTCGCGGTAGCGATCAAAGTGTCCGTGCGTCCAAATGGCTTGCGGACACAGCCGCTGTGCTTCGGCCGAGGCCATGGCGGAGTGTACGCCAAAGCGACGTGCCTCATACGAACACGTGGACACGACGCCACGCGAATCGGCGTCTCCGCCCACGATGAGCGGCTTTCCGCGCCATTCGGGATGATCGAGCATCTCCACGCTCGCAAAAAACGCATCAAGGTCCATCAGGCCCACCGCCGGACCCGTCCAGGGCGGCGGCGTGACGCCCATGGCATCCTCATAACCGTATGTATGTTCGCGTCTTTCCATGTCATGAGTATACCGCGCAGCTCATGTGGGGTGCGTGTATGTGCTTGCAAATCCCGAATTCTTGTCTAAGATATGGATTTGCCCTCGACTACACCGAAGAAGTTGGTCTCACGGACTTCACCTGCCCGCGTCGATGGCGTATTATGTTCAACTGTTTGTTTGTAGTTGCAGCCTAAAGCTGCTTGGTTGGAGGAGTTTCCTTTGGCAGTCAAGATTCGCCTTGCTCGTCACGGCGCTAAGAAGCGTCCGTACTACCGTGTCGTCGTCGCCGATTCCCGCGCCCCGCGTGACGGTCGTATCATCGAGGAGGTTGGCCGCTACAACCCGATGACCGCCCCCAAGACCATCAACCTCGACCTCGAGAAGATCGCCGACTGGCAGTCCAAGGGCGCTCAGCTCACCGACGCCGTCGCCGCTCTGGTCAAGGCCGCCAACGAGGGCGAGAAGACCGAGACCGTCGTCAAGAAGTCCAAGAAGCAGCTCGCCAAAGAGGCCGAGGCCGCTAAGGCTGCCGCTGAGGCCGCTGAGGGCGCCGAGGAGTAAATCGTGCCTGAGGTTGACGCTGCACAGCTCGAGGGTGAGGCAATGCTCTCAGATCGCATCGCCGATCTCGTCGAATATCTCGTTGTTCAGATCGTCGACGACCCGGATTCCGTGAGCCTTGAGGTCATCGATGGTGACGACGCCTCTACGATTGAGGTTTCGGTTGCCGAGGATGACGTCGCTAAGGTCATCGGCCGTCGTGGCCGTACCATCAAGGCCATTCGCACGCTCGCCCGTGCACTGGCCGCTCGCCTCGACACTGCTGTCGAGGTAGAGGTTCTGGGCTAGGACCTTGAGGTCCCAGTACAAAAACATCGCCCGTGTTGTCAAGCCGCACGGAAGGAAGGGGGAGGTCCTCGCGCAGCCGCTGCGGGGGCTTCCTTCTGTATTAGAGCCTGGTATGCGCGTCGCCCTGACGCCGCCGGCGCTCAAGCGCGACCGCTTTTGCACGGTCGTGTCTGTCACCGATACGGGCGATGGCGATCTGGTCTCGTTTGAGGGCATTGACGACTTGACGGCCGCCGAGGGCATCACGGGATGCTACGTGCTGGCAAATCGTGACGACTTTGAGCTCGATTCGCTCGACGCTGCCTATACCGACCTGATGGGTCGCGAGGTGGTCGACGAGCGCTTCGGTTTGATCGGCACGATCGTCGAGATTATGTCGACGCCCGCTAACGATGTTTGGGTTGTCGAGGGCGATCGGTACGGCGAGGTACTGATTCCCGTGATCGAGCAGGTTGTGCTCGATCTTCCCGACACAGGAACAATTTCCGTCCACGTTATGGACGGCCTGATCGATATGGACAAGTAGGGAGGACAACATGCTGATTGAGACCCTTTCGGTCTTTCCCGAGATGTTTGAGCCCGTCATGTCCACATCGATTTTGGGCCGCGCCCGTAAGGCCGGCCTTTTTGATTTTAAGGCGTATAACCTGCGCGACTGGACGCACGACCGCCATCGTACCGTCGATGACGAGCCGTACGGCGGCGGGCAGGGCATGCTCATGAAGGTCGAGCCTATCGCAGAGGCCATCGAGGCCATTAGCGCGGAGGGTCCTAAACCCACTGTGGTGTTCTTTACCCCCTGTGGCGAGCCTTTTACGCAGCATGTGGCCGAGCGCCTGCTCAAAAGTGAGCGCCTGCTGTTTGTGTGCAGCCGTTACGAGGGTGTCGACGAGCGCGCATATGCGTATGCCGATGAGCGTCTGTCGATCGGCGACTACGTGCTCACGGGCGGCGAGCTTCCCGCTATGGTCGTTGCCGATGCCGTCGTACGCCTGATTCCCGGCGCCCTGGGCGACGAGATGAGCAACGTGGACGAGTCGTTCTCGACCGCCGAGGATGGAGGCCTGCTCGAGTACGCGCAGTACACCCGTCCTGCCGAGTTCAACGGCGAGGGCGTGCCTCCGGTGCTTGTGAGCGGCGATCACGCCAAGGTCGATGCCTGGCGTCGCAAGAACGCCATCGAGCGCACCTGCCGCTGGCGTCCCGACTTGATCGAGACGGCGCGGCTCACGCCCGAGGAGCGCGCTTACGCGCAGGATTTGCTTTCTGGAAGAGGTGAATAACATGGAGGACAATAAAGGCCGCCAACGAGTTCATCTTGAACATGATTTTGGCGAGAGGTCCGTTTTCACTTTGCGGGGCGCCTTGGAATGGGTTTTGGTCATTCTAATTGCGCTCGCGGCCACCTTCCTGATTCGCTCGTTTGTGGTCGAGCCCTTTGTGGTGCCCACCGGGTCCATGGAGTCCACGATCGAGATTGGCGACCAGATCCTGGCACAAAAGGTGAGCCTCGAGCTCGGTCAGCCCGTCAAGCAGGGCGATATCGTGGTGTTTCACAACCCCGATGGCACCTCCGAGCATGATGTTCTTGTCAAGCGTGTTATTGCCACGGCCGGCCAGACGGTCGACCTGCAGGATGGCAAGGTGGTCGTTGACGGCCAAGCGCTCGACGAGGACTATACGACGGGCATGAGCTGGCCACTTTCGGTCCAAGCGCCCGGCGCTCAGGTAAGCTATCCCTACACCGTTCCCGACGGGTGCGTGTGGGTGATGGGCGACAACCGCGAAAACTCTGCCGACTCACGCTACTTTGGTCCCGTCGACCGTTCGGACCTGATCGCCGTGGCGCTCGTGCGTTACTGGCCGCTCAACCGTCTGGGCGCTATCGACTAAAAACCGCTATAGTACAGTACCTAACCGTGTAATCGTTTCGACGAGGGGATATTAGAGGCATGAACGCTTCATCGCTTTCCTTCCAAGACATCATCCTGCGCCTCCAGCAGTACTGGGGCGAGCAGGGCTGCGTCATTATGCAGCCCTATGACTCCGAGGTCGGTGCCGGTACCTTCCATACCGCGACCACGCTGCGCTCGCTCGGTCCCGCCGAGTGGCGCACCTGCTATGCGCAGCCCTGCCGCCGTCCCGCCGACGGCCGCTACGGCGAGAACCCCAACCGCATGCAGCACTACTATCAGTTCCAGGTGCTCATCAAGCCCTCGCCGGTCAACGCCCAGGAGCTTTACCTGGGGTCTCTTGCCGCTATCGGTCTGGACCCCAACGACCATGACGTCCGCTTTGTCGAGGACGACTGGGAGAGCCCGACGCTCGGCGCCTGGGGTCTTGGCTGGGAGGTCTGGCTCAACGGCATGGAGGTCACGCAGTTTACGTACTTCCAGCAGGTGGGCGGCATCGAGGTCGACCCCGTGCCTGTCGAGATCACCTATGGCCTGGAGCGCATCGCCATGTATGCGCAGGGCGTCAACTCCGTCTACGACCTGGTGTGGAGCTACCTGCCCGACGGCACGCCCATGACCTATGGCGACGTGTTCCTCGAGAACGAGCGCGAGTTCAGCGCCTACAACTTTGAGGTCGCCAACGTCGAGATGATGCGTCAGAAGTTTGACGACTACGAGGCCGAGTGCCATTCCTGCCTGGAGCGAAAGCTGCCGCTGCCGGCGTACGACTGCGTCATGAAGTGCAGCCACGCCTTCAACCTGCTCGATGCCCGCGGTGCGCTGTCCGCAGTCGAGCGCGCCAACTACATCCTGCGCGTCCGCGCCGTCGCCAAGGCGTGCTGCGAGGCCTACATGGCCGAGGTCGCCGGAGTCAACGAGAATGCCGACCAGGAAGGCGAGGTGGCGTAAGCCATGGCAGACGCTAAGGATTTCCTGTTTGAGATCGGTACGGAGGAAATGCCCTCTGCACCGCTGAACAATGCCGTCAAGCAGCTTGGCACCATGATCGCCAAGGGTCTCGACGAGGCCGGTCTGGCCCACGGCGAGGTCCGCGTGATCTCGAGCCCGCGCCGCCTGGCTGCACTCGTTGCCGATGTCGCCACCGCGACCGACGAGGTTCACGAGGTCAAGCGTGGCCCCGCGGCCAACATTGCCTTCGACGCTGACGGTAACGCCACCAAGGCCGCCCAGGGCTTTGCCCGCAAGTGCGGTGTGGCTGCCGAGGACCTGGTCCGTCGCGAGGACACTGACGGTCGCGAGTATGTGTTCGCCGAGAAGAACATTCCCTCCGCACCGGCTACGCCGATTCTGACCGCTCTGTGCGAGAAGACCATCGCCGGCCTGCAGTGGCCCAACTACCGCAGCCAGCGCTGGGGTCACGAGCATGCGACCTTTGTTCGTCCGGTCCGCTGGATCTGCTGCCTTTTGGGCGAGGATGTTGTGCCCGTGTCGTTTGCCGACGTGACGAGCGGCAACACCACGCGCGGTCATCGCGTACTTGGCCCTGGCGACCATGTTGTTGCCAGCCCCGCTGTTTATGAGCAGGTGCTCGAGGACGCCGGCGTGCTTTCTGCCGAGCGTCGTCGCGAGGCCATCCTTGCCGGCATCGCCGAGGTCGAGGCCGCTCGCCCCGGCTGTCATGTCGACACGCCCAAGAAGGTCTTCGAGGAGGTCATTAACCTCTGCGAGTGGCCGACGGTGCTCGTCGGTACCTTCGATGAGGAGTTCCTCAAGGTCCCGCACGAGATCATCTGCGAGTCCATGCTCACCAACCAGCGTTACTTCCCGATCTATGACGGCGAGGGCAAGCTCACGCGTGAGTTCGTGGTCGTCTCCAACAGCAAGCCCGAGAACGCCGAGCGCGTGATCGACGGCAACGAGCGCGTCGTGCGCGCCCGTCTGGACGACGCAAAGTTCTTCTACGAGGAGGACCTGAAGATCTCCCTCGACGAGTTCCGTGAGCGTCTGGCCAAGGTGGCCTTCCAGGAGAAGCTCGGTAGCGTGCTCTCCAAGTCCGAGCGCATCGAGCAGCTCGCGCTCGCTATTGCCCGTGAGGCCCATCTGGGCGCTCATCTTGCCGCCGACGCTGCTCGCGCCGCGCACCTGTGTAAGGCAGACCTGGTGTCCAACGCCGTTGTCGAGTTCACGAGCCAGCAGGGTGTGATGGGCGGTTACTACGCCTGCGCGATGGGGGAGAACGACGAGGTCGCCCACGCCATTCGCGATCATTATCGTCCCCGCTTTGCCGGTGACGAGCTGCCCGAGGGCACCGCTGGCTGCATCGTGGCCTGTGCCGACAAGCTCGATACCATCGCCGGTATCTTTGCCATTGGCGAGCCCCCGACTGGCTCCTCCGACCCCTACGCGCTGCGTCGTGCCGCTATCGGCATCATCAACATCCTGCGCGACCGCCTGCCGATCGACCCCACGTCGCTCATCGACTTCGCCCTCGAGCTCTACAGTGAGCAGGGCATTGAGTTCGACGCCGCCGAGGTCGCTCAGCAGGTTCGCGACTTCTTCCATGGCCGCCTGGTGAGCATGGCCCGCGACGAAAAGATCCCGGCCGATACCGTTGCCGCCGTCTCCGCGGTGCACATCATCGCCCCGTCCGTCTTCTTCGCCCGCTGCGCTGCGCTCGACGAGGCTCGCAAGAACGATGCCGAGACCTTCGACAACCTGGCTACCGCCTATGCCCGTGCCGCGCACATCTCCAAGCCCGAGCTGGGTGCGGAGTACAACCGCAGCCTGATGGGCGAGGCCGAGCTCGCGCTCGCCGACGCCTCCGAGGCTGCTCAGGCCGCCGTCGATGCCGCCCTTGCTGCCGAGGACTACCCGGCCGCATTTGCTGCCCTCGCCGCCCTGCGCGCGCCCATCGACCGTTTCTTCGATGAGGTTATGGTCATGGACAAGGACGAGCAGCTCCGCGATAATCGCCTTAAGCTGCTCAACCGCTTCGAGGTCGTTTTCTCCGGCATCGCCAACATCGGTGAGCTTGCCCGCAAAAAGTAAGCCAGCCTGCGCGTAAGCGCAAAAGGAGCTCCGCATGGATTGCCCGGTCACCGCTCGTCCCACCGTTATCGTTATCTCCGACTCGCTCGGCGATACCGCTTGTGAGGTGGTGCTTGCGGCGTCCGGGCAATTTGATGAAGGGGCTTTTCATCTCTTGCGCCTGCCCAAGGTGAACTCGGTGGAGCAGGTTAAATCGTTTGTGGGTCCGCGTGTCGATGCAGACCATCGCGATATTGCCGTGTTCCATACCATTGTCGATCCGGCGCTTCGCGCCCGCGTGCTCGATTACCTGGGTATGCTGCATATCCGCTCGGTCGACCTGATCGGCCCGACGCTCGCCGTGCTGTCGTCGCTCATCGGTGTGCCGCCCAGGGGCGTCGCGGGCGTGATTCACAAAACCGATGACCGCTATTTCCATCGTATCGAGGCCATGGAGTATTTTGTTGAGCACGACGACGGGCGCGGTTGCGACGATCTGTCGGGTGCCGATATCGTGCTGCTGGGCGTATCGCGCACGTCCAAGACGCCGCTGTCGATGTATCTGGCCTATCAAGGTTACAAGGTTGCCAACGTCCCTCTGGCGCACGGCATGGAGCCGCCGAAGTCGATTTACGAGGTCGACCCGATGCGCCTGTTCGGCCTGATTTCGACCGTCGATGTGATTTCCGAAATTCGCGATAGCCGCTTGGACGATGACTACGCTCGTGCCGTTGCCGGCTCCTATGCCGAGCCCGAGAGTGTGCACAGCGAGCTCGAGGAAGCCCGTGCGCTCATGAAGCGCCTAGGCTGCTTTGTGGTACGTACCGACGGCAAGGCCATCGAGGAGAGCGCCTCCGAGATCATCAGCCACTTGGAGGAAATCCAAGAAGCCCGCGCCCGCCGCGCCGCCCGTCGAGCCCAACAAAGCTAGCTTATTGGGGTAGCTAAAAAGCCCCGTCTAAAAAGACTAACTAAAAATAATGCACGATAATGGTAAAGCGATTTAGCAAATTACTTGCATTTGACCTGCAAGTTTGTTGAAGTGGTCTCTTCATAAGGTAACCACCTTTACCTACCGTTTACCGCCAGTTTTAGCACGTTTACCAAACCGCGCATCCTCTGCTTAAGCCCGCTCAAAACCCGCCGTATAGTTCCCTCACGGCCCGCATCTGGCGGGTCGATTCGTTACCACGGTCGTGCGCGTAAGCGCATGGAAGGGGAAGTATCGTGAGCGATTGCAAGAGGGTTTACCGTTTTGGAACCGACGCCCAGGGCACCTGTGTCACCGAGGGCGACAAGTCCATGAACTTCGTGCTTGGCGGCAAAGGCGCTAACCTTGCCGAGATGAGCCGTATCGGCCTGCCGGTTCCCGGTGGCTTTACCATTACCTGCCAGACTTGCGTCGAGTACTCCGGTGCCGGCAACGTGTGGCCCGAGGGCGCACTCGATGAGATCGTTGCCGCCGAGGCGGACCTCGAGGCCCGCTGCGGCAAGAAGCTCGGCGACGCCTCCGATCCGCTGCTCGTGTCGGTTCGTTCGGGCGCTCCGTTCTCCATGCCCGGTATGATGGACACGGTCCTCAACTTGGGCCTCAATGACGATTCCGTCCAGGGCCTCATCGCGCAGACGCAGAACCCGCGTTTTGCCTGGGATAGCTATCGTCGCTTTATCCAGATGTTCTCCAACGTCGTCATGGGTGTCGATGCCGACCTGTTCGAGAACGCGCTGACCCAGGCACGCCTGGTCGCTGGCGTCCGCGTCGACTCCGAGCTTTCGGCCGAGGATCTGCAGGAGCTCGTCGAGACCTTCAAGGGGATCTTCTCCGAGAGCGTCGATGCCTCCCTGTATCCCGAGCTCGAGGTCGCTGACGGCAAGCCCGTCTTCCCGCACGACCCGGAGCTTCAGCTGCGCCTTGCCATCCAGGCTGTCTTTGGCAGCTGGATGAACGAGCGTGCCTGCATCTACCGCAAGCAGCATGGCATTTCCGACGACCTCGGCACCGCCGTCAACGTGCAGGCCATGGCCTTTGGCAACAAGGGCGAGACCTCTGCGACGGGCGTCGCCTTTACGCGTAATCCGGCCGACGGCACCAAGGAGTTCTACGGTGACTTTTTGGTTAATGCCCAGGGCGAGGACGTCGTCGCCGGTATCCGCAACACCGAGCCCATCGCCGACCTCAAGACCACCCCGGGCCTCGAGTCCGCAGGTGAGGAGCTCGAGCGCGTGTTCCTGACGCTCGAGGATCATTACCGCGATATGTGCGATATCGAGTTCACCATCGAGCAGGGCAAGCTCTGGATGCTCCAGACCCGCGTGGGCAAGCGCACCGCCACCGCCGCTCTGCGCATCGCCATCGAAATGGTCGAGGAAGGCCTGATCACCCGCGAAGAGGCCGTGAGCCGCATCGATCCCGCGCAACTCGACCAGCTCCTTCACCCGCAGTTCGACGCCTCCAAGAAGTACGAGGCTCTCGCCAGCGGTCTTAATGCCAGCCCCGGTGCCGCCGTGGGCGAGGTTGTGTTCTCGAGTGATGACGCCGTCGCGCGCGCCAACGAGGGCCACAAGGTCATTCTGGTTCGTTGGGAGACCAACCCCGACGACCTGAAGGGTATGGTTGCCGCCGAGGGCATTCTGACCAGCCACGGTGGAAAGACGAGTCATGCCGCCGTTATCGCCCGCGGCATGGGTACGCCCTGCGTCTGCGGCGTTGAGCGCTTCCATATCGACGCTGCTGAGAAGGTCGTGCGTATCGAGGGCAGTGACCGCGTGCTGCGCGAGGGCGATGTCATCTCCATCGACGGCACCCAGGGTATCGTCGTCGACGGCGCCGTTGACCTGGTCTCCGCCGAGCTCACCGGCGATCTGGACACTATCCTGTCCTGGGCCGATGAGATTCGTCTGGACGAGACCTGTGGCCATGCCAACCATGTGCGCGTCAACGCCGACAACCCCGAGGATGCCGCGCTCGCGCTCGAGTTTGGCGCCGAGGCCATCGGCCTGTGCCGCACCGAGCACATGTTCCTGGGCGACCGTAAGAACATCATCCAGAGCTTTATCCTGTCTGACGATGAGGCCGTGAAGCAGCAGGCCCTGGCCGACCTGCTCAAGGTTCAGACCGAGGACTTCCTGGCGATGTTCAAGACCATGTCCGGTCGCGATGTGGTCGTCCGCCTGCTCGATCCGCCGCTTCATGAGTTCCTGGATAATCCTCGCGAGCTCGAGGTCGCCATCACCAAGAAGGAAGCCGCCGGCGCCAGCGAGGAAGAGCTTGCAGCCCTGCGCGCCCGCCTGCGTCGTATCGACGGCATGGTCGAGTCGAACCCCATGCTCGGCCTGCGCGGCGTTCGCCTGTCCGTCGTCTTTAGCGATCTGCCGCTCATGCAGGTTCGCGCCGTCGCCACGGCCGCTGCCCGCCTTATCAAGGAGGGCGTCGACCCGCGCCCCGAGATCATGGTTCCGCTCGTTTCCATCACGGCCGAGCATGTCCAGACCCGCGAGGTTATCGAGCGCGTAATCGCCGAGGTTTCCGACGAAGAGGGCGTCGAGCTCAATATTCCCGTGGGCACGATGCTCGAGCTGCCGCGAGCCTGCATGGTCGCTGACGAGATCGCCCATCATGCCGACTTCTTCTGCTTCGGCACCAACGACCTCACCCAGACCACCTTCGGCTTCTCCCGCGACGACGCCGAGGCTAAGTTCATCCCGCTGTACATGCACAAGAAGATCTTGAAGGACAACCCCTTCGAGACCATCGACTTGGCGGTGCTGGAGCTCGTGCGCATGGCCGTCGAGAAAGGTCGTGCCACCAACCCCGACATGCACTTTGGCGTGTGCGGCGAGCACGGCGGCGACCCCAAATCCATTAAGGGCCTGTTCAACGTGGCCGACGTGGACTACGTGTCCTGCTCGCCCTACCGCGTGCCCCTCGCACGCCTGGCTGCCGCTCAGGCCAAGCTCGAGGCCAAGCGTTCCGCCTAACGTTTTGGGTTTAGACGCCTAGCGTAGCCCCCTTCATGCCGCCCGTCTCATTCGTGAGACGGGCGGTTATTCATGTGCTGGTTTTGTCTTTTTGTCTGCGTAAAAAATTGTTCTTGCAGCAGAAACCCGCGCGTGTATACTCGAATACGTTTGTTCAACTACGTGCCGGCCAAGGTGGTACGGCACCTCTAGAAGAGTAAGGAATTGCACATGGATTACATCCGCGCAATCGAGCGTCAGCAGATCCGCGAGGACATTCCTCAGGTTCGCGTCGCCGACAACGTCAAGGTTCACTACCGCATTAAGGAAGGCGACCGCGAGCGCATCCAGGTCTTCCAGGGCGACGTCATCCGCATGGCCGGCGCCGGTGCCCGCGAGACCTTCACCGTCCGCAAGATGTCCTTCGGTGTCGGTGTTGAGCGTACCTTCCCGCTTCACAGCCCCAAGATCGCCAAGCTCGAGGTCGTTCGTCATGGTCGCGTCCGTCGCGCCAAGCTGTACTACCTCCGCGACAAGGTGGGCAAGGCTGCTCGCATCCCCGAGAAGCGCTAAGAAGATCGCAGCGTCTGTCCACTCGTTTGGACGTAAGGGTCACCTTCGGGTGGCCCTTCTTTTTATCTGATTTGCATGCAAGGAGGGCCTGGTATGGCCAACATGACGAGCTCGGTTTCGGCATCGCAGGTTGCCGGTGAGTTGGCGAGCGCTACGTTTGAGGAGATTCCCGCCCTCGTGGAGCATTATCGCGAGGATCCGCGCCAGCAGGTGATTAAGGCTTGCGAGCGTGCCCTTAAGCGCCATGCCAAGGAACTTTCCGAGCGCGAGCGCGTCAACGGCATGTATGAGCTGATGCATGAGCTCGGCGGTGACGGTGTGGTCGTGGGCGTCGACGAGGTGGGTCGCGGCTCGGTGGCCGGTCCTTTGACGGTGTGCGCCGTGTGCCTTCCGATGGAGCCGCGCATCTGGGGCATCAACGATTCCAAAAAGCTCACGCCCGCGCGCCGCGAGCTGCTCTCGGTGAAGATTGCCGAGGTGGCGACTGCCATCGGCTTTTGCCATATCGCTCCTGCAGATATCGATGAGATGGGTATGGCCCGCGCTATCCGCGCTGCCGTCGCGGGCGCCGTGGCCGATACGGGGCTCGAGCCCGATTGTGTGCTTATGGATGGCAACCCCTTGGGCGCCGTTCCTAACGAGCGCGACGTGGTGAAGGGCGATGCCAAAATCGCCTGTATCGCCGCGGCGTCCATTATGGCCAAGGTCACACGTGACGAGATGATGGTCGAGTACGACGCCGAGTATCCCGAGTACCATCTGGCCGAATCGAAAGGCTATGCGAGCCCCGAGCATATCGAGGCCATTCGCAAACACGGACTTTGTCCTCTGCACCGCGTGAGCTTTTGCGGAAACTTTCTGCAGACTGAGCGCCTTTTCTAGGTCAATTGTGGAGACAGGGACCCCTGGGGTTTTATAAACCTGCTGGTAGCGGGCCGTATGCATCAACATTGCTGCGTACGGCCCGTTTTTTGACGGCATTTGGTCAGCTTTTGGTTAGCTTCCGGTACTTACCCGCATGAAAGGTGCCCTCATCATCGGGGCAATGCAGTGTGCGGGAAAGGAGACCCCATGAGTGCCGCAAGCAAAAAGAGCAAGACACAGCAGCTCAAGGAGCGTTGGGAAAACGGTGAGCTCGACTGCGGGGCGATGACGCCCGAGTTTATCAAGGGGCTCAGTCCCCGCGAGCTGGGTATGCTGGGCGAGCTGATCACCATCGACTACTTTAACGAGCGCGGCTACACCTTGCTGGAACAGGGTTATCGTTGCACCGAGGGCGAGGCCGATCTGGTGCTGCTCGATGAGCTCGACGATGTCGTGGTGATGGCCGAGGTCAAGACCAGACGCGTCGCCCTGGATTGCACCACGCGGGTCTTTCCCGAGGAGGCCGTGGACGCCCAAAAGCAACGCCGCTACCGCCGCATCGCAAGTTGCTATCTCATGGAGCATTATCCGCTCAAGGCGATTCGCTTCGATGCCGTGGGTGTCACCATTCGCGGCGGGCATATCGCCGAGATCGAGCATCAGTACAACGCGTTCGATTGGCAGGTGTCGTGATGGCGTTCGAGACGTTTGCCGTTCACGCGGCCTGCATCCGCGGCGTCGAGGCGATTCACGTCACGGTCGAGGTCTCGCTTGCCGGCGGCGTTCCGGGCATTCAGATGCTCGGCATCCCGAGTATGGAGGTGATGGAGTCGCGTGGTCGCATTCGCTGTGCGATGCGCTCCGCCGGGTTCGAGATCCCACGCTCGGGCATTACGGTCAATCTTGCACCTGGCGATATCCGTAAAACTGGCAGCGGTTTTGACCTGCCGATTGCCATCGCGGTTCTGGCGGCCGATGGGCAGATTCCCCGTGACAACCTCGATCGCTGCCTTATCGCAGGTGAGCTTGGTCTGGACGGTACGGTGCTTCCCGTCAAGGGCGAGGTGGCGTTTCAGCTGTTGGCGCGCGATATGGGGCTGTCTTTTATCGCCGGCAGGTCAGACCAGCATGTGCCACTCGCGGGCGTGGATTGCGGATTCATCGATCATTTGTCTCAGCTTGCCCATGGCATGGGCGATGCCGCGCGGCATTATCTGGATTCCGAGGGTGTGGAGGCTACTTTTGAGCCCGAACTCGACTATGCCGACGTGCTGGGGCAGGAGGTTGCCAAACGCGGCATGGCACTGGCGGCAGCGGGTGAGCTCGGTTTGCTTATGATCGGGTCCCCGGGATCGGGCAAGACGATGCTTGCGCGCCGTATGACCGGCATCCTGCCTGAGCTTTCCGTTGAAGACCAGCAGGAGGCGCTGTGCATCCATTCGGTCTTGGGCGAGAACATCGATGGACTGCTTGCGGGGCATCGCCCCTTCCGCAGCCCGCATCACAGCATTTCGACCGCGGGCCTTATCCTGTCTCTTATACACATCTCCGAGCCCACGAGACTACGCTGCATCTC
>URGY01000004.1 GCA_900547505.1 uncultured Collinsella sp. | reverse complement strand
GCGTCGATGGTGTCGCAGGAAGCCTGGTCCATGAACAGCGGGTTCACGGGCATGCAGAGCTTGTAGACCTTCAGCTTGCGGCCCTTGGCGTCAACGGCGTTGGAGAGGGTCTCGTAGGCAGCGTGGCACTGATCATAGAACGGGTACTCGGGGTCGTCGGTCCAGATGCAGGCCATGACGCCCGGGGCGATGAACGTGGCGACGTCGTCGATGTGACCGTTGGTCTCCTCGGGATCGATGCCCTCCTTGACCCAGATGACCTTCTCGACACCCAGGTAATCCTTGAGGTGCTCGTTCATGTACTCGCGAAGCTCCTCGCTCCAGGGCTCGAACTTCTTGTGGTACTTGGGCCAGATGGACTCGGGATCCTCTTCCTCCTCCAGAACCGCAGAGCAGGTGCGGCCCGGGGAAAGCAGGCACTGGTCGGTAACGACGAGGGTGCCCTCGCCGTCGACGGTGATGGAGCCGCCCTCGAGGATCATGTCATCGGGACGATAGCGACGGCAGCCGGAGAGCTCAGCCATCTTAAGGGCGATCTGCTCGTCCTTGTCCCACGGGAAATAGAGGCCGTCGACGAGGCCGCCGTAGGCGTTGAAGTGCCAGTGGTTGGCGCGCTTCTCGCCCTTGCCGTTGATGACGTAGGTGGCGGCGGTGTCGCGGAACCAGGCGTCGTCGGTGGTCATCTCGATGACGGTGACGTTCTCGTCGTTCTCGAAGACGGCCTTGCAGTTGGCATAGTCGACCTGGTTGGCGCACATATAGACCGGGGTGAACTCGGAGATGGCGCGGGCGATGGCGGCATACTGCTTCTGAGCAGGCTTGGCGCCGTGGGCCCAGGTGTCGGTGCGGTGGGGCCAGCCCATCCACACGCGATCCTGCGGGGCGAACTCGGCGGGCATGAAGAAGCCGTCGGCCTTGGGGGTGGACTCGGACTCGGTGATCGTACGCATAAGATTTCCTCCAAATCGAACGATCGTTTGCCGCGGGCGGGTTACCCGCAGCCTAAAACCAAGAGATGGTAGGCGCCCGTTCCCCGGCAAAGGTCGGGGCGCCCGGCGCCGGTTTTCACGGAGTCGCACCGGCAAGCGACGACGTAACCTGGTGCGCGGAGACAAAACGCACGAAGGATACGGAAGAGAGATTGGGGTAGGCGGTGGTTACCGGAGCAATAGCTCACACCCACCCCAGGGAATGGTTAGCAAACCTGTCGCTTGGGCACGCCTCCGAAGAGGCCGGAGTGCCCGGAGTCGGGAGCGACAAGCCCGACGAAGCGCACGTTGGTACGCGAGGAGGATCGGAGCCCCAGAACCGGGTGCTCTAGTTCTCCTCGGCCTCGGCGGCCTCCTCAGCGAGACGCTGGGCTGCGAGCTCAGGGGTCAGACCCTTGTACTCTTCCTTGCGGCCCTTGGCGCTGACGACGCGGACGACCTCGCCGATGAGCACGAGCACGATGAAGATGACGATCATCGGGACCTTGTCGCCAATTTCAGCGGCGGAGAACGGTACCAGCGTTGCAACGATGGCGAGAACCAGCTCGATGCAGGGGATGGCGAGCATAACCTTCATCATGGCGCCCTTAAACGGGAACGTGAAGATGCGCTCACGGTTCGGGTCGTTCTTACGAAGGTTGAGGAATGCCGGGAACATCGGGATGTAGGTGAGCAGCAGGAAGACGACGGAGGTGCCGAAGAGCATCCAGAAGACACCGTTGGAGATGGCGTCGATGGGAACGAGCTGCAGGCACAGCACCAGGGAGGCAACGACAGCGTTGACCAGGTTGGCGCCGTTGGGCATGTCGTCCTCGGAGATCATCGAGGCGAAGACCTTGGGCATGTTGCCGTGCTCAGCAGCATAGCGAGCGACGGAGTTGACGCCGAAGGACCAAGCAGCCATGTTGGCGAACAGGGTGATCAGGAAGGCGATGCAGATGACCTTGAAGATCATGGAGTCGCCCACCATGGTCTGGACTGCGACGATCATGCCGTAGTCGGGGTCGATGGAGTCGGCCGGCACAGCGGCGCCGATGCCGAAGCCAGCGAACAGGTAGATGACGGCAATAGCCACGCCACCGACAATGATAGCCTTGGGAATATCGCGAGCGGGATCGGCCATGTCGTCGGTCATGGTGCAGATGACCTCGAAGCCCATGAAGTTAAAGATGATGATGGACAGGTAGCCAAGAGCGTTGGTGTTGGTGAGCTCGGGCAGGAAGGTGGCAGCGGACATGTCGTTCGCAAAACCGTTCTCCATGGCATACCAAATACCCAGAGCGCCGACGATAACGGCAACGGCGACCTTGATGATAGCACCTCCGTTAAGGACCCACTCGGAGTCGGCCGCCTTGGAGCGCCCCATAAGGTAGACGATCCACACAAAGGCAAGTTCGATACCCATCTTGGCAATTAGGTTGAACTCGACGCCAAAGACCATGCCCAGGATGTCGGGGAACATGGTAGCCAGCGAGGCGATCCACAGCGGGTAGTTGACCCAGTAGTAGTACGAAATGCGGGCGCCCCACTTGTCACCCAGGCCATCGCGTACCCAGTCGTAAATGCCGCCCTCGCCGTCATAGGTGGTGCCGAGCTCGGCGACAACCATGCCGTAAGGGAGCAGGAAGGTCAGGATCAGGAAGATCCACCAGAAGAACTGCTGGTTGCCAATGGCAGCAGCAGGTGCGGCGGCCTCGCAAACGAAGACGACGCAGATGATGGTCGAAATGACCGTCAAGAAGGAAAGCTTTTTCTTTCCGTCGCTCATGATGAGCTCCTTCGCTCAGTCTTGGACAGATCCGAGGCCCTAAGGTATTAAGGCAATTGCCTGGGCCTCGGTGAGCGGGCGACAGGAGACGAGCATCCGCCGCCCGCAAACGTGCTTTAAGAAGCCTTGAGGCTTAGAGCTGCTCGAGAGCCTCGAGAGCGGCGTGGAGCTCAGCCTTGGCAGAGTACTCGACGTCCTCGTCGTTGAGCGGAGTGCGCTTGCCCAGGGCGGCAAGGAGAGCACGGATGGAGTGCTTGCGGTTCTCGGCCTCGACCCAGCACAGGGAGCGCTCGGGATCGTCCATGACCTCGTCGACGACTTCCTCGTTGCGGGTGGCCGGCAGGCAGTGCATGAACTTGGAGTTGGGGCCGGCGAAGTTCATCATGTCCATGGTGACCTGATACTTGGGATAGAACACGTCCATGTAGTTCTCGCCCGAGACCTCCTCGTCGTACAGGCCATACCACACGTCGGTGTAGATGAAGTCGGCGCCCTTGATG
This sequence comes from uncultured Collinsella sp., assembly GCA_900547505.1. Taxonomy (GTDB): domain Bacteria; phylum Actinomycetota; class Coriobacteriia; order Coriobacteriales; family Coriobacteriaceae; genus Collinsella. Next base: position 21,612 of record URGY01000004.1, on the reverse strand, counting down.
CACTCGATGTCGTCGGAGATGACAACCGAGCCGCCGGAGACCTTGCAGTTCTCCTCGGCGATAGCCATCATCTGCTTGCCGAACTCGGCGCGCTCCTCGACGGTGCCAACGTGCAGGCCGCCGTCGGGGATCTGGTGGCCCTTAGGTCCAAACTGGACAAACTTCATGCCGACCTTGGAGGCGATGAACATGAGGGAGACGCAGACCTGGGTGGCGTCGCCGATGAAGGCCAGGGTGCAGTCCTCGATCTTCTTGCCCTCGGGGAGGTTCTCGAGCATGGTCATGAGGTCGCCCATCTCCTGCGTGGGATGGTTGAACTCGGACATGCCGTTGATGACGGGCACAGCGGAGCCCTCGGCGAGGCCGACGACGTCCTTGTGACGGTCAACGCGAGCCATCATGATGTCGAGCAGCGAGCCCATAACGCGAGCGGTGTCGCCCAGGGACTCGTGACCGCCGAGCTGGATGGTGCCAGGGCCATAGAACTGAGCATGGCCGCCGAGGTCGGTCATAGCGGTCTCGAAGGAAAGACGAGTGCGGGTGGAGACCTGCTGGAAGATCATGCCAAGGCTCTTGTTGCGGAGCAGGTGCGGATAATAACCGTCAACCTTGATGGCCTTCTTCATTGCCAGACCAAGATCCTCGATAGCCAGGATCTGCTCTTTGGTGAAGTCGTTGGTGTCGATGAAATCCTTAGGCAGTGCCATATCGATTTCCTTTCCGCCGGTCTTGCCGACTATTAACTATGAGGCGCTCGAACATCACGCCTCGTGTTGACAAGACCATCATTCACCCGTATGCAATTTTTACCTAGTTTATTCGGGATTAAAGACCGTTCACGGAGTTACATCCTCTCTAATCCAATATAAACCCGCAGGTCAAGAGTTTACAGGGGGTTTACCGTCTGGAACCGCGAACGGTATACGGCTATGCTGTATCTTGGCGTTTAATCCGCAATGGAACGACCGGCGGAGGCATGTATACCCGGGGGATATAGCGGGCTCCATAAGGGATCAAAATGAGACAGGACGGTGACAGATGGACACACTCATGTTCTTCTATACCCAAGCGATACTCGTAATCTGTATTGTGACGGCAGTGCTTTCGCTTGCCGCCTATGCCTCGTCCCGTCGACGCTTCTTTATCTATGGCAGTGGCGTTTTTATTTGCTACGCCATCGAAATGACTGAGATCTTCTTTTTTGAATACACGTTGCAAAACGAGAGTTTTCCGGCCAGCGACTATTACTCAATTACCATGCCTGTGTTGCGGACCCTTGTGGCGACCGCTTCACAGGCTTTTATTTGGCTGATTGCCATGGACTTGCTCGATAAGCATTCTAAAAAGCAGTTCGCTATCCCCGTCTTAACGTTTTTGCTGTGCGAGTCGCTGGCTATCGTCGCAGTCCCCTCCGGCCCCATGCGTCAGTGGATTTACTACACGATACGCCAGGCATTCCTTGTCTTTGTGGGACTGTATATCTTATGGACGGCTCATAAGAGTACAAAGGTTGAGCTGAAGGCACGCGTCAACAACCAGCGAAAGCACCTGATTATCGGCGCTATTCTGGTCGGTTGCATCGTTGCCGAGGATTTCTACAACATCCTGGTCATCCCCATGAGTCTGGCACCCTCTTGGCTGCAGCTATATCTGTCCGAGCGCAACTTTAGCGAGAACTTCTTTGCGTGCTACTTTGCGATTCTGTTGATTATCTACTCCTACCACGTGCTTTCAATCCGCATGCAGGAGGCGCCCGAGGAAAAGAACGTCAGCGATCTTGATCGACACATCGAAGAGCAGATGCCCTTCTATCGCAACGCCTACAAGCTCTCCAACCGCGAGACCGAGGTTATGCGTCTGGTCGTACTGGGCAAGTCGAACCAAGAGATCGCTGACGAACTCTTCCTTGCTGTGGGCACCGTCAAGACCCACATCCACAACATCCTGGTCAAAACCGAGCAGCAAAATCGCACCACGCTCATCCTCCACTTCTGGAAACGATGAAGTTACGCGGTTTTACCAAACCGCGTAACGGTTCGACGCTACAAGCGCCCCTAAGCGGCAATCTGACGTTCAATCGTCGGTCGCGTACCCAAAGTACGCTTCCCTCCTCTTAAACGTCACCTTGCTCGCCTAGGGGCGCTTTCGCTGACTTATGCTCAACCTACGATAATTCCGAGCTGAACGAGTTACTCGCTGTAGCGGGTGGCGATGGCAGCTTGTACCATGCCGGCGCTCATGAGGTAGGTCACCAGGAAGTAGCCACCGTATGCTGCCAGGAAGATTGCACAGGTGAGGCCCACGGTGCCGCCGATGCTCATATGACCGAACGTGCTCACCAGGTCGATAATCACCTTGAGCGCCACAAAGGAGTGCGCCAGGCCCACTGCCAGCGGGAACAGGAAGAACACCGCTTGCTGCGCCATCACCGAATGGTGGATCTGGCGGTCGTCACAGCCGATCTGCGCCAGCACACGATAGCTGCGGCTGCCGTCGGCCACATTGGAGAGCTGCTGGATCGACAGAATCGCCGCGCATGCAACGACCAATACAAAGCCAATGTAGATGGCTAGGTAGCTAATAAGACCGTTCATTTGCGCTGCTTGCGTATACATCTCGGAGCGTGTGATAAAGAGTCCCCACGACCCCGGCTCCTTGCCGTCAACGAGCAGATTGTCGAGCGCAGTGTATTTAATGCTCTCGTCTGCCTCGGTCGCATCCATCCCCTGTTTGTAGTTAACGAGCAGGCTACTGGAATACGGTTGCAGATTAAGTTGGGACAACAGCTCGTCGGCAACGACGACGGTACCCGGATTACTGCCCATCGCCGAGTTGGCGATGGCAGCCGTATCCTCGTCCGACTTGTCGCCAGCGGGCTTGAGCGTATGCCCGCCCAAGGTAAGGGCATGGCCGCCAGCCATATACTTGGTGTACATGTCGACCAGCTCGCCGCCCAAATCACACGTGAGCAAGTACTGGTCGCGACCAATGCTCACCGGCTCCTTGCCCATCATCTGGCGCAATTTGTTGTACTGACTTGCCGGCGTCACAGACAGGCCTATCGTGTCGGCGTTGCTACCCTCGAGCGCCTTGGGGAGCTTTTCGCCCATGATCTTGCACATCTCACTTGGAGTCACCGAAGGATCCGAGCCGCCAAGCGGATAACTCAGATACGAATCGATCTGCACATGCTCACCGGCAACATCGGCGATATTGACCTTCTTGCCGGTCTCGAGGTTGTTGTCCGCCGACTTACCATAAATACTCTCCGTATCATTGTCCGGATCGACAAGCTCACCATGCCACGCAGAGTACAAGTCGACCGTTGCGTCGGCCGGCACCATACGATCGGCCTCAGACGGGTCAGCATACTCTTTGTAATGGTCGAGATCATCGGGCGTGTAATAGCTATACGTCTGCGACATATCAGCCGGCGTATAGCGCTCCAGATTCTCGTTCATCACGTTGGCTATCGACATGCCGCACGTCACCGAGGTGATGGCCAAAAACAGCATCATCGCGATGACGCCCATCGAAAAGCACACCGTGTTGACCTTGGCCGCAAGCTGGCGCACGGTAAACATGTTGAGACCGCGCCAATACACACCGCGCAGGCTCTGCAGCAGCTTGATGAGCATGCCCGAGAGTCCCCAGAACAGGGCAAAGGTGCCCACGGTAACCATAGCGGTCGTGATGCCAAACTGGATCATGGCCTCTTGCAGCTTGCTGTCCGTATCGGTGAGCGGGATTCCATCACGTAGCAGACGGTAATAGGCCACGCCCACCAGCACCACGCCCACGGCAAAGATGGCAATCGTAATCCAGGGGTTGCGTGTCTTGATGCTCTCGTTGCGACGCTCGGCACCCATGAGCTCGATGAGTTTGGTACGACGCACGGCGAGAAGGTTCAGCAGCAACGTGAGCACAAACATTACGAGCATGCAGGCAAGGGTCAGGTTGAACGCATGCACCGAGAAGAAGAAGTGGAAATTGGCGATCTGTGTCTTAAAGAGCGAGGCCGTAAAGAAAACCATGAGCTGAGAGAGCCCCACGCCCAGCACGATGCCGGCGACAAAGGCGCCGACCGAAACGATCACGGTCTCGAGCGCCATAATCGTGGCGACGCGCCCGCGCCCCATGCCGAGTACCTGGTACAGGCCAAACTCCTTTTTGCGGCGTTTCATGATGAAGTTATTGGCGTACACCATCAAAAAGGCCATGACGCCGGCCAAAAAGTACGTGAGGTAGCCGAGCATGGTACCCATGACCTCGGACAAGCCCGCTTCCTCGATGCCGGCGATATCGACCTGCATCGAGATGGTGTTAAAGGCATAGAAGACCGTGACGCCCAGGGTGAGCGTCAAAAGGTAGACGAGGTAGTCGCGGCCGGCGCGGCGGACGTTGCCCCAAGCGAGTTTACAGAGCATCGGAGCCCTCACCGCCCATCATGGCAACGACCTCCATAATGCGGTCGAAGAACTCTCGGCGGTCGGTGTCGCCGCGGCGCAGCTCGGTGAAGATCTTGCCGTCGCGAATAAACAGCACACGGCTCGTGTAGCTGGCGGCAAAGCTGTCGTGCGTGACCATGAGCACCGTGGCGCGCAGGCGGCGATTGAGGGCCTCCAGGCTCTCGAGCAGCAGGCGGGCACTCTTGGAATCGAGGGCGCCGGTGGGCTCGTCGGCCATGATCATGGTGGGGTCGGTGACGAGCGCGCGGGCCGCGGCAACGCGCTGCTGCTGACCGCCGGACATCTGGTAGGGATACTTGTCGAGCACCTGACTGATAGACAGACGCGCGGCCACATCCTGCACGCGGGTCGAGATCTCTGCCGAGTTTGTGCGGGCAATGGTGAGCGGCAGGGCGATGTTCTCGCGTGCCGTGAGCGTATCGAGCAGGTTGGAATCCTGGAAGATAAAGCCGAGCTCCTCGCGGCGGAACTGCGAAAGCTTAGCCTGCTTCATACGCGTCACGTCCTGCCCGTTGATGCGGATCGTGCCACTTGTGGCGCTATCGATGGTCGACACGCAGTTGAGCAACGTCGACTTGCCCGAGCCCGAGGCGCCCATGATGCCAACAAATTCACCGCGGTTGACGGTAAAGCTGACGTCGTTGAGCGCGCGGGTCACGTTGCCTAGCGCTCCGTATACCTTTTCGAGATGCGCGACCTCCAGTACCGGGGTCGCCATGTGCGTGGTTTGCATACCGAGTCCTTTCTTGCGATTAGTCTACGGCATCTATAGTCGCAAGAAGACGAGTCGGCTACCATCGATATGGCTTACGCTTGCCTTACCGTTGTGTAAGGTACGGGTAGCTACCCTGCCGCGTGTTGATGTTGAGAGAGGACTCCTGTTGAAGACTGTTCATGTTGCCGCTGGGATCATTCGCAAGGAAGGATCTGACGAGCTGCTTGCCGTGCAGCGCGGCTACGGCGACATGCAGGGACTTTGGGAGTTTCCCGGTGGCAAGCTCATGCGCGGCGAGTCGCCCGAGGACGCCGTACGCCGCGAGCTTATGGAAGAGTTGCAGGTCAAAGTCACCAACCTGCGCGATTTTTACACCGTTGAGTATGACTACCCCGATTTTCATCTCTCGATGGAGTGCTACTACTGCTCGCTCGCCGATGAATCCGATGAGCCCCAGAAGCATGACCGCCAGCTTGATATCCGCTGGATTCCACGCGCCTCGCTTGCCACGGTTGAGTGGATGCCCGCTGACAAGGGGCTTATCGATGCTCTGATTGAGTTGAAGGAAGATCGGCTCGAGGCCAACGGCACTGGCAACGACGCCGAGGCCACCACGACCGACGAGCCCGCCACCAAACCCAAGCGCGCACCTAAGCGCCGCAGCAAAAAGCGTCCCAAGCGCGGTCTGCTCGACGGCATCGATACCTCGGACCTTTCCGCTGACGAGCGTGAACTCGTGCGCCGCCGCGCCGCCATCAAAAAGTCCATGAAGGGCAACAAACGCGCCAACACCAAGCCCGAGCTGCTCGTACGACAGCACCTGCGCGCAGCGGGCCTTACGGGCTATCGTTTGGAATGGAAGGTTCCCGGCAAGCCCGACATCGCCTTTCCCGGCCGCAAGATCGCCATCTTCGTCAACGGCTGCTTTTGGCACCGTTGCCCCAAGTGCAACCCTAGCCAGCCCAAGCGCAACGTTGAGTTTTGGGAGGCAAAGTTCCGTCGCAACGTCGAGCGCGACCGCACCGCCGTGGCAGCACTCACCCAAATGGGCTGGACACCCATAACCATCTGGGAATGCGAGCTCAAAAAAGACCGCATCGACGCCACGATGGAAAAAGTCATCGAGCAGGTGCGCGCCGCAGAGCCGCAGCGCTAACAGCGAGCCGTCCACACGCCCCACACAGGCGAGCCACATCCGCGTCACAAACCTTAGAAAGGCCTTAAGCTCAAAACCTTTCAAGAGTGTTACTCGATACCTCTGACCTGCGGTTTCATTGTAACACCAAACCAGGTTAAGCCTTTCTTTAGCGCTTCTTTGCAGCAGCCGCGGCATAATACTGCCAGCGCACGGGACCTAGCAGCATACCCCGAGCGCAATCTTTTGGTGGACATCGAGGAGGCCGCATAAGCATGCATTCTTCCAATGACGCAGCACAGCAGCCATCCCTAAAACATGCAGACCTTTTCTCCTTCCCCCCGACACAGAGAAACGGCCTCCTCGACTCCCCCACCACAAAAGCCAAACGCTCAACCGACCAGAGCCACAACTTGCGAGCATCGTTCGAAAAGCTCCAACCATCCCTAAACAAGTCATTCCCCAACCAAGCCAGGGCATACTAATCCCCTCATCAACAAAGCAGCCCTAACGCCCCACCCATTTCCGCTCTAACGCCACAAGGGCGACGATCTCGAGTAGATCAACCTGGGAGGGACGAGGGCTTAGTTCCCCGATCTTTCCGCAGGGGGCAAAAAGCCTCGCCGCACGAAGTGCGCGGCGAGGCTTTTTGCATGCCCGAGGACGATTGGGGAACTAAGCCCTCGTCCCTCCCCGGGATATGTAGCGAGTCGGAGTACCCTTGCTGTTACTCTGCTTTGCCCACAGAGTTGAGGTTGGTCATGCGGATCTTAACCAGCTCGGTGATCTCACGCATGCCCTCCTTGGCCGGCTTCTTGGGATCGAAGCAGGCGGGGTTCTCGGCCATGTAGGCCATGAAGCCCTTAGTGTAGGCCTGACGCAGCTCGGTGGCGTAGTTGACCTTGCAGATGCCGTTCTTCACAGCCTCGGCAACCTGCTCATCGGGCACACCAGAGGTGCCGTGCAGAACCAGCGGCACGTCGACGGCGTCGCGGATGGCCTTGACCACGGACTGCTCGATGTGCGGATCGCTCGTGTACACACCGTGGCTGGTGCCAACGCCAATTGCGAGGGAGGTGCAGCCGGTGCGCTCGACGAACTCCTTGGCCTCGGCAGGATCGGTGTAGGGGCTCTCGCCCTCAACCGCGGGACCGTCGTCCTCCTTGCCGCCAACCTTGCCGAGCTCGGCCTCGACGGGCACGCCCATGGCGCGGCCAGCGTCGGCGACGGACTTGGTCAGGGCGATGTTGTCCTCGAAGGACTCGTGCGAGCCGTCGATCATGACAGAGGTATAGCCAGTGCGGAAAGCCTGCATGCAGCGGTCGTAGCCATCGCCGTGATCGAGGTGCAGAGCGACGGGCACGGAAGCGCGCTCGGCGGCAGCCTTGACCATGCCGTAGAAGTAGTCCAGACCAGCGGTCTTGATGGTGCCCGGGGTGGTCTGCATGATGACGGGGGACTTGGTCTCCTCGGCAGCGGCCAGAACGGCCATAACAAACTCGAGGTTCTCGACGTTGAACGCGCCGACGGCGTAGTGGCCGGCCTGAGCGTCCTTGAGCATCTTTTCGGTGGTAACAAGTGCCATGAGCGTTTGCTCCTCTCCCTCGCCCGCATCTGGACATCGGGCGTAGTTGTTCACAAGGCGTTTTACCTTGCGTTTTACTGCGCTCATTGTATGAAATTCAGCGGCTTTGCACGTGCGAGATATTGAGCCCATGCAGGTCGATACAGTCGTTTTTGAAAAGCAAACGGAAGGAATTGAAGCCGAGTGGGCGTGTTCGATATTGAATTTTGGGCGTTCAGCGTCTTTCTTTTATAGAAAAGATAAGTAATCGAAAGGTGTTTTCTTACTCAAAAAGAAAATGAACGAAAATAGAGTCAACACAATTCCTGCAAATTTAGCCGAGAATGGAGCAAGCATGGCCCAAGCCACCAACCGTGCTTTTGCCGACGAACGCCGTACCGCGATTATGGAAATGCTCGATCATAACGCCTCGGTGCAGGTAGCAGAAATCGCCCAGACCTTTGGCGTGTCCTCCGTCACCGCCCGCGCCGATCTGGACGCGCTCGCCGAAGCAGGCAAGCTGCGCCGCACGCACGGCGGTGCCGTCTCGCTCCACAAACGCCTGACCGTCTCCACACAGGATCGCCGCATCAATGTCAACGTCGCTGCCAAGCAGGCCATCGCGCAAAGCGCCATCGAGCTCGTCAATGACGGCGACACGCTGCTCGTCGACTCGGGTACCACGGCGCTCGAGTTCGTCCGGCTCCTCGATCAGCGCGACGGTATCACCGTCATCACGGCAGACATTACCATTGCCGATTACATCGACGAGAGCATGCCCTCGGTCGATGTCGTCATGCTGGGCGGGGCGCTGCGCAAAGGCCATCGTTATTTGTACGGACCGCTCACCATGCAGGCGCTCCAAATGGTCCATGCCGATCTGGCCGTCATGTGCCCCGGCGCCTTTGTCTCCAGCTGCGGCTTTACGACCGACTTTCCCCAGATGGCCGAGACCAAAACGGCTATGATCGCCGCGGCCCATCAAAGCGTCGCCCTCATGGACGCCAGCAAGGTTAACGGACGCGGCATGTACCGCTTTGCTGAGCTGGCCGATGTCGACACCATCGTGATGGACCGTGACCCCGATCATGCCGTCGCCACCTCAATCGCCGAGGCCGCCGACAGCGCACGTCCAGCCCTCATCATCGCCGGCGCTTAAACAAAAACCACCACAAAGGTGCCTGTCCCCTTTGTGGTGGTTGTGATGGTTGAGCGTCAAAAGTGAACGTGTCGCTACTTGGAGAGCTCGTCGGCGAGGGCCTCGATCTGAGCGCGCGAGGCGTCGTTGAGCGAACCCAGGACAGTCACCTTGTTCTGCGTCAGGGTGATGTCCTTCATGCCCTCGAGCTCCTTGGTCATAACCTTGGCAGCTGCGGGCGCCCAGGAACCGGACTCGACAAGCGCCACGGTGCGGTTCTGGTAGGCATGCTCGGCGAGCGTGTGAATAAAGGTGCTCATGCACGGGAAGATCTCGCCCTGATAGGTAATGGAGGCGAGCACCAGACGGTCGTAGCGGAACGCATCCTCAACGGCCTCGGCCATGTCGTCGCGAGCCAGGTCAAAGACGGAAACCTTCTGGCCGCGAGCCTCGAGCGCAGATGCGAGCTCCTCGACGGCAGCCTTCAGATGGCCATACACGCTCGCATAGGCGATCGTGATGCCCTCGTCTTCGGGCTGATAGCTCGACCAGGTGTTATAGGTGTCGAGGTAGTAGCCCAGGTTCTCGGTCAGCACGGGGCCGTGGAGCGGGCAGATAATCTGAATGTCCAGGTCGGCGGCCTTCTTGAGCACGGCCTGCACGAACTTGCCGAACTTACCGACGATGCCAAAGTAGTAGCGGCGAGCCTCGCAAGCCCACCCCTCGGGATCCTCGATGTCGTTGGCGCCAAACTTGCCAAAGCCGTCGGCACTAAAGAGCACCTTGTCGGTGGACTCGTAGGAGAAGATCACCTCGGGCCAGTGAACGTTGGGGGCGCCGATAAAGGTCAGGCTGTGGCCGCCCAGATCGAGCACGTCGCCCTCTTTGACGACCATCTTGCGCTCGGGGTAGTCGGTGCCAAAGTAGTTGACCATCATGCGGAAGGCACCCATGCTGGCCACAATCTGTGCCTGGGGATAGCGCTCCATAAAGGCAGCGATACCGGCGGAGTGATCGGGCTCCATGTGATGGACGACCAGGTAGTCGGGCGTACGTCCATCGAGCGCAACCTCGAGGTTGTCGAGCCACTCGTCAACAAAACCGCCGTCGACTGAATCGGCGACAGCGATCTTTTCGCCCAAGATAACGTAGCTGTTGTATGCCATACCGTTCTCGGACACATCGTACTGGCCCTCGAACAGATCAATGTCGTGATCGTCGACACCGATGTAGCGGATATCCTTGGTGATCTCCATCAGGCAAAGCCTCCTAGATAGACAAAAGAACCCGTCTATCATAACACTCGCCTTCATAGCCACGGCCATCTGTCAGCATCCTTATCGATTGGAATTTAGACGGAATATACTGCCGTTGACCTGCGCAAACTATGAGCGCGGTATCGCCGTGCTATGTCGAATAATGAGTTGGCCGGGAATACGAATGGCAACGGTTTTGCCCGCCGTACCCGCCTCGGGAACCGCATGCTCGAACACCTCGCGTCCGCGCTGATGTAGATCGAATCGCACGGTCGTGAGCTCGTTGTGTGCTACAAAATCATCGAGCGAATCATCGACGCCCACCACGCTTACGTCCTCGGGCACGCGAAGACCGCTATCACGCAGCGCGGCAATCGCGCCATTTGCCATCTGATCGTTTGCCGCATAGATCGCCGTCATGGCGTGATCGTGCTCGGCCAGGTACCTGCCGGCCTCGTAGCCGCTGTTGGCAGACCAGTCGCCCTCGAGCGGCTCTGCCGGCTCGATGTGTTTACGCTCGAGCGCATCCTGCCAACCGGCGCGACGAAATTGCTCGTCGACCGAGAACGACGGGCCGCCGATATAGCGAATCTGCTCGTGCCCCAGCTCAAACAGGTGATCCATAAGCAATAGTGAGCAGCCGTAATGGTCGGAATCGACCGTGGTCACCCGGGGGTGCGCGTACATGGTAACGATGACCGTGCCAATGCCCGGCAGTGGATCAAACGTCTCGAAATCGGGTGCCATGCGACTCATGCCGATGATGATGCCGTCCACCGGCAATGCGGCCATACGACGCGTGGCCTCGGCAAGCGAGAATTCCTCGGTCTTGGACATCTCGACCAGCGTGATGGCGCAATTATGCTCGCGAGCAGCGCTGGCGATGCCGTCGATCATTGAGAGGTTGCCAAACTTGGTGACATCGTTGATGCATAGGCCGACCGAATGGTAACGGCCGTCGCGCAGCGAGCGACCGGCATAACTCGGACGAAAGCCGAGCTCTTGCATAGCGGACTGCACGCGCTGGCGCGTCTGCTCGTTAACGTTGGGCAAGCCGTTGGCGACGCGCGAAACCGTCTGCTGCGAAACGCCAGCAGCGCGGGCGACGTCGGCCATGGAGACCGGACGCGTACCTGTATCGTTGGACGGGCGCCTTGCCACAGGATCACCTTCACCCTTGCGAGATCTGAATAGCGTGAATGCCGGCCCGGGCAGGAGTTTAGCCCGCGCCGAGGCCCGCTATCGTCGGACGCATGTTAACGTACTCTACTTTTTCAATCCGCATCTCTTCTGCTTTATAAGTCCATACGGCAATACCGTTCACGGCTGAATTTCTACCGATTACCAGATTCTCAAAAAGTGACAAGAGTTGTGTTATGAGTACGTTAACATAGCCCGTAACGTGCGGCATCGTGAACACTTGGTTCATGCCGCTTCAAGTTGTTAACGTACTCATAACGGCGCAAAACTTACCCGTACGCGCCAAGGAAAGGACTCCGATGACCACCCCCGACGAAAAGACACTCGCCACGCTCACCAAGCTGTTTGAGGAGGAGTTTGGGCCCATCGGCGATCGCCAGGTGCTCTATGTGCACGCGCCCGGCCGCTCCGAGATCAGTGGCAACCACACCGACCACGAGGGCGGCCACGTTATCGCCGGCTCGCTCGATGTCGCCGTCGACGGCATTGCCGTAGCGACCGACACCAACAAGGTCCGCGTTGCCGATGAGGGCTACCCCACCTTTGAGATCACGCTCGACACGCTGGGTATTCAAGAGTCCGAGAAGGGCACGTCTGCGAGCCTCGTCCGCGGCATGGCCCACGAAATCGCTGCTCTGGGCGTTGAGCCCCAGGGCTTCGACTTCGCCTTCACCTGCTCTGTCCCCTCGGGCGGCGGCCTTTCGAGCTCTGCTGCTGTCGAGGCGGCATACGGTCGCGCCATGGAGACGCTCTGGGGCGCACCCGCCATCGAGCCCGTCGCGCTCGCCCAGATGAGCCAGCGCACCGAGAACAACTACTATGGCAAGCCCTGCGGTCTGATGGACCAGGCCGCTGTGTGCCTGGGCGGCCTCGCCTACATGGACTTTGAGGACCAGGCTCAGCCTAAAACCCAGAAGCTCGAGCTCAACTTTGAGGATCACGGCTATGCGCTCGTGCTCGTTAAGGTCGGTGCCGATCACGTGGCAGCCACCGACGACTACGCCGCCGTTCCGCGCGAGATGCAAGACGTCGCCGCCGAGTTTGGCAAGGCACGCCTGTGCGAGGTAAACGTGGCGGACTTTGACGCCAAGCTCCCCGAGCTGCGCGCCAAGCTGGGCGACCGTGCCTGCCTGCGCGCCGTTCACTACTGGTACGAGAATGGCCTGGTCGATAAGCGCTGGGCAGCGCTCAACGCCGGCGACATCGATCAGTTCCTGGTCCTGACGCGCGAGTCCGGCGCCAGCTCTGCCATGTACCTGCAGAATGTCGTTGCCAAGCTGGGCTCCGAGCAGCCTTCCATGTATGCCCTGGCGCTGGCCGAGCACGTGCTCGACGGCCGCGGCGCCGTTCGTATCCACGGTGGCGGCTTTGGTGGCACCATCCAGGCCTTCGTGCCGCTCGACCTGGTCGACACCTTCATCGCCAAGATGAACGGCTGGCTGGGCGAAGGCTCTGCCCGTCACTACGCCATCTCTGACAAGGGGGCTTACGCGGCATGGCTGTAATGACTGACGTGCGCGAGGCCGCGCAGAACCTGATCGAGTACGCTATCCACCGATCGATGATCGGCCAGGACGATCGCATCTGGGCATACAACACCATTTTGGAGTGCATCGGCGCCACGGGCCCCGCACTCGACATGACTTGGGCACTCCAAGTTGAGAAACTCTCGCTCTTGCACCCCGATACCCTGCCCGACTTTGACCTGGAGGGCACGCTCGCCGCGCTTGCCGAGGCCGCCGTTGCCAACGGCGCCGCCGAGGACACGGCGTCGGGCCGCGACCGCATCGCCATGCGCATCATGGGCGCGCTGATGCCGAGGCCTTCGGTTGTAAACGAGGAGTTCAACGGCCGCATGGGCGTCAACGAGCCCCGCGCCGCGACCGACTGGTTCTACGGTCTGTGCTGCGACGCCGGCTACGTGCGCCGCGCCGCCATCGCGCGCAATATCAAATGGAACACCCCCACCAACTGGGGTGACCTGGAGATCACTATCAACCTGTCAAAGCCCGAAAAGGACCCGCGCGATATCGCCGCGGCAGGTGCAGCCAAGAACACGGGCGAGAAGTATCCCGCCTGTCAGCTGTGCATCGAAAACGAGGGCTATCCCGGACGCTCCGCTGCAGCCGACGGCGGCGCTCACCCCGCCCGCCAGAATCTGCGCGTTATCCCCATCCAGCTCGACGGCGAGCGCTGGGGCTTCCAGTACAGCCCGTACGCGTACTTTAACGAGCACTGCATTGCCATGAGCTCCGAGCATCGTCCGATGCACGTCGACCGCAAGGGCCTGACTTGCCTGCTCGACTTTGTGGACCTGTTCCCGCATTACTTTATTGGCTCCAACGCCGACCTGCCCATCGTGGGCGGCTCGATCTTGTCGCACGACCACTTCCAGGGCGGCGCGCACGAGTTCCCCATGATGCATGCCACCGAAGTCTCGCAGTTTAGCGTGCCCGGCTTTGACCAGGTCAGCGGTACCGTGTTGCAGTGGCCGCTTTCGGTGCTGCGGCTGCGCTCGCACGACCGCGCCCAGCTGCTCGACGCTGCCGAGAAGATTATCCTCGCTTGGCGCGAGTGGACCGACGAGTCCGTGGGCGTTATCGCGCACACGGCCGACGGCGTGGCCCACAACACCGTGACGCCCGTCATCCGCCGCGTCGACTCCCGCGGCAATGCCGGCGGCGAGGTCTACGAGGCTTACCTCGCGCTTCGCTGCAACATCACGACCGACGAGCATCCGCTGGGCGTATTCCACCCGCATGCTGAGTACCACCACATCAAAAAGGAGAACATCGGCCTGATCGAGGTCATGGGCCTGGCCATTTTGCCGCCGCGCTTGGTTCCCGAGCTCGGCGCTGTTCGTGAGCACCTGCTGGCAGCCAAGGCCGATGCCAGCTACGACCTTGCCGGCGCACTCGAGGGCGATGATCTTTGCCGCAGCCATGCCGCATGGACCGAGGATGTCTTTGCCCGTCGCGCCGATGAGCTTACGGCGGATAACGCCATCGATATCCTGCACGAGGAGGTGGGCGTGGTGTTTGGCCACGTGCTCGACAACGCCGGCGTCTTTAAGTGGGACGAAGCCGGCCGCGCCGCCCAGCAGCGCTTTATCGACTCGCTGTAGCACGCGAGCTCGAACGCACGCACTTAACAAATAGCGCCTACACGACCACGGCGCCCGCCGGCAACATCGCCGACGGGCGCCGTTTTCTGATGCAAGGGTAGCTAATTTGCACCAAAACAAGGAGTGTTCCAAACTGCCGGCAGAGAAGGAACGTCCCCAGGTGCCGACCTAAACCACCACATTATTCGATGGAAAAACGTGATTGCCTCACACATTATTCGATGGAAAAACGTGGTTTACTCCCACATTTTTCGATGGAAAGATCGAAACGGTCTTATACTAACCATGATCGTTAGGAGGCAGTATGCAGCGACAGCTAATGGACGAACTCATCGCTTGGAAATCTAGGGCAAACCGCAAGCCCCTCCTGCTTAAGGGGGCCCGCCAGACGGGAAAAACCTGGCTTCTTAACGAATTCGCAGGCCAGCAGTATCAAAACGTCATCCGCTTTGACTTTATGCTCGAACCGGGCGCACGTTCGCTGTTCGACGGAAGCCTTGACCCCAAACGCATCATCTCCCAGATAGAGCTCCTGCGCGGCCAGACCATAACGCCGACAGACACACTCATCATCTTCGACGAAATCCAAGAGGCACCGCGTGGCATCACCTCGCTCAAATACTTCAACGAGCTGGCGCCGGAATACCATATCGTGGCAGCCTGCTCCTATATGGGGCTCGCGCTCCGACGCGAAAACGAGTCGTTCCCCGTCGGCAAGATTGACCAGCTTACCATGCGCCCCATGGGGTTTGTCGAGTTCGTTCGTGCCGTCGATGGCGATCCGCTCGCAGATGCCATCCTTGCCGCAGACATGGACCTGCTGGCAAACGTTTCCGAAAAGCTCGAGCGCCTGCTCAAGGAATACCTCGTTGTCGGTGGCATGCCAGAAGTTGTCTCCGCTTTCGCCGCCTCCCACGATTTCATCGAGGCCCGCAGGCTTCAGCAGCAAATCATCGAAGCTTACGAATCCGATTTTGGCAAGCATGCGCCAGCCCGCATCGTCGAGCGCATGAGGCTGGTTTGGAAATCCCTTCCCGGCCAGCTCGCAAAGGAAAACAAGAAGTTCGTCTACGGTGCGCTCCGTCCCGGGGCGCGCGCACGCGATTTTGAGGAAAGCCTCCAGTGGCTCATGGACTATGGAATCGTTCATAAGGTACCACGTGTTTCCGCCCTAAGAGCACCGCTCACAAGCTACGAGGATCTCTCGGGCTTCAAGCTGTTCTGCATCGACACCGGCATCCTCGGAGCACTCTCCGGCCTCTCGCCAGCCATTGTTCTGAACGGGCCCGCAGTTTTTACGGAGTTCAAAGGCTCGCTGACCGAGCAATACGTCGCACAGGAGCTTTTGCTCCAAGGCAAAACTCCCGCGTATTGGTCATCCTCCTCCGGCAATGCAGAGACTGACTTTGCCATCGACCATGCGGGGACCGTGCTTCCGCTCGAGGTCAAGGCGGCAGAGAACCTCAAAGCAAAGAGCCTGAGGATTGCCTGCGAGAAGTTCAAGCTCGAGCGCTGCGTGAGAACATCGTTAGCGGCATATAGAGACGAGGGCACGCTCGTCAACATTCCGCTCTGGGAGATTGGGCAAATCGACAAGCTGGCATAGGCGCTGTGGAGGGGGGGTGTCCCGTAAGGAGTGTCCCAAACTGCCGGCAGAAAAGAAACGTCCCTATCTGCCGCATTAAACAAGAACGTCCCCAATGACTACTTGCGACCAGGGCAACGCCGATGTTTTGGCCACGACAGCGAAAGCCCGCTAAAGCGAGCAAGGTGCCTTGAAGCGAGGCGGCATTGACCTTCTGGTCATGCCGCCGAAGCTGAAAGGCAGATTGCCGCTCTGGCGGGCTTGCAGCGTCGGCTGGTTACGCGGTTTGGTAAAACCGCGTAACTCTAAAGCTCCGTTACTTCAACGCTGTTGTAGACCTCGTCCCAGCGGTCCATGACCAGGTGGCCGGTCTTGGGATCCATGGCGTTAAGCTTGCCGCAGGTATTGGCGGTCTTGAGCACCGTGACGTCGTCGGCGCCGGCAGCAATGGCATGCGCAAAACCGGCGATGGTCGAGTCACCGGAACCCGTCGCGTTCACAGCCGCAATCGCGGGCGTCTTGGCGCGGAACGCGCGGCCCTCATGGAAGCCCACCGAACCGGCAGCGCCCATCGAAACGACAACCCAGGGAATACCAGCAAAGCGGCCATCGGCGGCAAGCGCCTCGCGCAGGGCATCGACATCATCGGTCGTAAAGGACGTACCCAGCAGGCCGTTAATCTCGGTCAGGTTGGGCTTTACGAGCTCAGGCTTAGCGTCAGACTCCAGCGCGGCCTCCAGCGATGCACCCGAGGTGTCGAGCAGCACCTTGGCGCCCGCCTCCTCGGCGATCTTGACGAGCTCGGCATAGTAGCCGGCATCGACGCCGCGCGGCAGCGAGCCCGAAAGCGTCACAACGTCCGCCTTCGCTGCAAGCTCGGCGAACTTGGCCGTAAAGGCCTCGAGCTCGGCCGGGGCGATCTGCGGGCCGCTCTCCAAAAGCTCGGTCTGATTACCCTCGTGCAGAATATTCAGGCAAATGCGCGTCTCACCGGCGATGGGCACAAATTCGTTCTTGACGCCGTCGGCATCCATGAGCTCGGCCATATAGGCGCCCATGTGGCCGCCGAGCAGACCGGTCGCGAGCACATCGTCGCCCAACTGCAGCAGCACACGGCTCACGTTGAGGCCCTTGCCGCCAGCGGTCTTTTCGGGCGTCACACGGTTAACATCGTCGATGATCAGCTTGTCGAGCTGATAGCGCGTATCAATCGACGGGTTCATGGTAACGGTCAGAATCATGTTGAACTCCTGTTCCGGGGCGGCATGACCCGCCCCAAACATACGATAACTCGTTAAAGGATCTCGATCTCAAAGCCGCGGGTGACGGTCTCTCCCGGCTTGGCCACCAGGCAGCCGCGCTTGTGCTCCAGGATATCGTCCTCGTCGGAGCAGGTGGACAGACCACCCCACGGTTCAACAGCCACAAAGTCGCCCTCGGGCTTGCTCCACACAATCAGGTACGGCATATCGGGGAACGTCAGGCGCACGCCCTTGTCCTCGGTTTTCTTGGTCAGCGTAACCACGCGGCTCTCGAGCACGTCGAAGATGGTCTCCGCGAAGTCAAAGAGTTCATGGGTAAGCGGCAGGTTCTGGCCGATCATGGGGTTCTTGCTGCGATGCTCAACATCAATCAGGCCCGTCGAGGGAACGGCAGTACAGAGCTCGGTGGCCTCACGCTGCTCAAAACGGAGCTCGTAGTCGTCATAGGACTCGCCCTCGTCAAGCGGGCACTTAAAGCCAGGATGACCGCCCACAAAGAACGGCATGTCCTCGGTGCCCTCATTGGTCACCTCGTACGACACAGCCACCTTTTCCGAATCGATCGTGTAACGAGCAACGATCTTAAACGGATACGGGTACTGCTCGAGCAACTCGGCATGGTCGGCAGAGCTTAGGCTCAGCGCAACCATGTTGTCGCTCTGCTCCTCGAGTTTCCACTCCTGTTTGCGCGCAAAGCCGTGGCGGGCGAGCTTAACCTCGCGGCCGCCCATGGTCATTGCGTGACCGTCGCGAAGGCCGCCGCAGATCGGGAAGCAAATGGGTGCCTGGCCCGACCAGACCGCCGGGTCACCCTGCCACAGGTACTCACGGTCGTTGGCCGCAATAGAAGTGAACGATCCACCAGCCGTGCTCAACGCCACACGAATAGAACCGTTATCAAGAACAAACTCCATAGGAGCCTTCCCTTTCTTACGACAGCCCGCCAAGTCAATAGGGCTGATAGAAAACCGGCCCGCGCCCCCTCACAGAAACGCGAGCCGTCAATTGAAAAGCTGCAAATAGTCAAATACAACCAGGGGTGAAGCATCCAAGCCAAGCAAGCAAACGTGTTATCGGAGCAGCTTACCGAACCAGAACGCTTCGCAACAACAGCGGTAACCCTGCAGGTACACCCAACGTCAGCGAGCGGCGCTCAGGTACCCCAGGTCGCCGCGAAAGAGGAGCGACGCGTACTTCATGTACGCGAGCGACGGTTTGAGCGGCGAGATGGGGTGCCTGAGCGCCGCGCAGCGTCGACCCGTTACGCGGTTTGGTAAAACCGCGTAACCCCACTAGTCGTGATACTCGCCGCGGTCCCACTTCTCGAGGAACTCGTCAAAGAAGTGCGGGTCGGCCTGAGCCTCGGCGTCGGCCTTATTGCAGGCATCGATCTTGGCGATCAGGGCGTCGTGCTCGGGAGTCTTCTCGTAGGGCTCCTCCAGGAAGGCAAGCATGATATCGGCCATCAGGAACTCGCCGGTAATCTTGCCACCAAAGCCCACGATGTTGGCGTTGAGCTCGCGACGGGCATAGAGGGCAGAGGTCATGTCGCGGACCAGGGCGCAACGGGCGCCGGGAACCTTGTTGACGGCGTTGGTGATACCAATGCCGGTGCCGCACAGGGCCACACCAAAGTCGGCCTTGCCGCTGGCAACTGCCTCGCCCACGGCCTTGCCGTAGATGGGATAGTGCGTACGGGTGTGGCTGTAGGTGCCGCAGTCGAGCACCTTGTAGCCAGCCTGCTCCAGGCGGTCGGCCAGATAGATCTTCTCGTCCGTAACGATATGGTCGCAACCGATTGCGATGGTCTTCTTCATCAGAACGTCCTTTCGTCTGAATTCACAAGTTGAGGTAGAAGTTCGAGTTCTCGGTGGCTCTCGTTAGGCCATCTTGTTGAGCATGTCGACACGAATCTGGTGACGGCCGCCGGCGTACTGGGCACGCAGGAACTCGCGGGCGATCTTCTTGGCGACCTCGGTGCCTACAACGCCCGGGCCCATGGTGACCATGCGCGAGCCGTTGTGCTCGCGGGTCATGTAGGCGGAACGCTCGTCGGAAATGTTGGCGACGACCATGCCCTTAATCTTGACGGCGGCCATATAGGAGCCGACGCCGTACTTATCGAATGCGAAGCCCTGGGAATCCTTGTGCTCCAGCAGGTCCTTGGCAACGGCAGTCGCGGAATCGACAAAGTCCGCGGCAGGGGTCTCGGAATAGTCGACGACCTCGTGACCGTCGGCGATGAGCATCTCCTTGATGGACTCCTTCATCGACATACCGTCGGCATCGGAAGCGATTACAACCCTCATGACATCCTCCTTGAGAGATACGCAGGTGCGTAGTTTCTGTTTGGAAGTGTTGAATCGCGTTCAGGTCCGGGCATCTGAATGTGCGGTTCTTCACTGTTCATGTTTATTTGAACACATTCGAACAGTAACTGCAACAACTATTTGTTTATCTTTGTTCTTTTTTGAACAAATACCGTTCACGGATGATTGCTGACCGTTTGAGCCGGGCGCGGACGCAGCGACCATGTGTTCAACAAACAAAAGGGCGACCGAGAACGCGTCTCGGCCGCCCTTCGGCGGTATTCCCCGGTATATACAGCTGTTTTAGCTACTCGGACTGCCCGCCCTTTTTGGCGTGCTTGGAAGGAGCACTCAAGAAACGGCCCGTCAAATAGTTCGCCGGGCCGGAAATATCGATCCCCAGCAGCACGTGTCCTAGCCATAGGAACGCCACGAGCACCAGCAGCGGGATAACGCACGAGGTCACGATCATCACGATGACGCCTTCAATCAGATCGGTCACCTGCCGCACGATCTCATCGGTCATCTGCTTGGCGCCGCTGGTCACCGATGTGACGAGACCCGAGGCGCCGTCGGCAAGCTGCTCAAGCACATTCTTGGACTCTGTGGACTCGGTCTTTTTCTTGCTTGCTTTGGAGCTGTCGCCATCTGCCACACCCGCAGCGTCGGCCGCCTTTTGCTCGGCTTGCTCGATGCTCACTCGATACGTTTCGTCGACCTTCTGCGACACCCATACGCTCGCGGGCACGAGCGCCATGCCGATCACGGCAACCACCAGCACGCGCGTCGCCACACGGCGCAGGACAGCGCTCGTGCTCCAGCGCCCGTGAATGCCGAGCGACACCGCAAAGAGCACCAACGAAAACGGGATTAAGATGCCCAAGCCAACCGACCACAAAATGGTCAGCAGGTATTTCTCGAGGTAGAGCACGGCAAGCACGATGCCCAAGTTACCCGAAAGCTGCGCGAGCTGCTCGGCAACCGGCGTTCCCGTATCGCCCGGCAGCGCAGTGATACCCGCAGATAGGGCGACGCACGAGGTCGTGAGCGCCAAAACATTGCCCTTCTTTTGATCGATGACCTCGATGGTGGAGTCCCAAGTCTTGGTATCGGCAAAATGCGGACGAGCCACAAAGCCCGACAGTAGCGCCAGCACCACGAGCGCAACGATAAAGCCAATCTGCAGCTTTTTGTTTGCGCACACGACATCGGACAGGCTGGGCTGCAGCTCGGTTACCGTCGTATGCTCGGTTATCTGGACAGGACGCCCATGAGCCATCTCGTGCGCGTCTCTTTTTTGTATTGACCCGTTATCCGGCATTTGGATACCTCCTCAGTCCGGCGTTTAATGCGAAAGGAAGTATACCCACCGAGCAAAAATCGAACGGGAGGACCAACGGAGCGCACCAAGACTGTCCCCAATGACCAGTCGTTTAAGAACGTCCATTACAGTCGAAATTGTCAGCCCGGGACCGTCTCGGGCTACGATTGAGGCGCGCCCAGAACGGGCCGCCGACCGGGCGCCCGCGCACGGCCGAACGTCCCTGCCCCCGAGAGGGCCAGTTGGGTGCTGCCGGCGCGGGACGCGCCGCCCCCGACGGCTGATAGGAAAGTGCCGGGCAGGTGCCGCGGCTGGTAATGTGAGTGCCGAGGGGAAGGCCATCCGGTCGAACGACTACCGGAAGGATACCACCGTGAAAGCGCCATCCACCAGACCCGCGACCGTGCTCGGCCTGGACGTCGGCAAGTCATCGCACTGGGCCTGCCTGATCGACCGCGACGGGGAGGTGCTGGCCAGCGTGTGTTTCGTCAAGAGGATTTGAGCAAAAAGAGCATCGGAAATTGAGTAGCCTGA
>URGY01000003.1 GCA_900547505.1 uncultured Collinsella sp. | reverse complement strand
CGTAGTCTCGTGGGCTCGGAGATGTGTATAAGAGACAGGTAATGATGAGGCCCTTGGCGCCCACCGCGACAAACGACGCGTTATCTGCAACGATGGAAGGGTCTGCGAGCTCGACGCGCAGGCGCGTGGCGCAGTTGGTTGCGCCCACGATATTGCCAACGCCACCTAAAAGCTGAATTACCCGCTCAGCGAGGACGTGATCTTGATCGGATCGACTATCGACCTCGTCATTGGGGGATTGCTCTTTGGCAAAGTCGCTTCCCGTTAAACAATCGATTGCCGCGCGATTGGCAACATGATCCTCGCGGCCCGGTGTCTTAAGGTCATAGACCAAGATGAGTGCTCGAAAACTAACAAAAAAGATGAGGCTAAAGGCAAGGCCGATACCGAGCGCCAAAAGATAGGCACCGGCATGCGTGCGCATGAGCGGAATAAAGTTGAAGGCTGCCATCTCCATGAGGCCGCCTGAGAAGATGCCGACGATGCCAAAGAGATTCATGGTTGTGGCAAGGCAAGACGATAAGACGGCGTAGAGCAAAAAGAGCCCGGGGTGGGTGAACATAAAGAGAAACTCGAGTGGCTCGGTAACGCCGCAAACCACCGAGGCGATGATGGCGGGAGCAAGGATGACCCTGAGGCCGGCGCGGCGCTCGGGTTTTGCGGTGGAGTAGAACGCGGCTGCGATGGCGGGAAGGCCAAAGAGCTTGACCCAGCCGGTGGCGGTAAAACCGGCCCACGGCGCAAGTTCATTAAGGGGGCGCGTGCTATGGGAGAGGATGGGGAGCAAACTGCTCCACGTGGCGTAGATGCCGTCGTTAATGACCAGGTTGTCGTAGTAGATCGGCATGTAGAGCAGGTGGTGCAGGCCAAAGGGCTCGAGTGCTCGTTCTAAAAAGACAAAGATGCCCACGCCAAAGGGACCGACGCCTGCAAGCGCGTGACGCAGCGTATCGGTTACATCGTATACGTAGGGCACGATGGCGGCCGAGATGGCGGCAAGGGCAAACACGGCAAAAAAGCTGATGAGGTAGACCAGCGAGGAGCCCGAGAAGGTGCCGAGCCAATCGGGAATCTTGGCATCGTAGAAGCGGTCATGGATGGTGACGACGGTTGCCGATACCGCCAGCGGGCCGATAATGCCGGTGTCGAGCGTCTTGATGCCGTCGATGACGGTGATACCGCTGGCGGTGGTCAAAGATGACGGGTACTCAAGTCCAAGGTTGTCTCCGCTCAGCTTAATGATCTCGCTCAAAAAGAAGCAGTAGGCAAAATAGGCGACGAGAGCCTCGAGGCAGCAACGAGCCGGTTGTTTTTGGGCAAGACCGATGGGCAGCGCTACGGCAAAAAGGAGCGGGAGGCGTTTAAAGACTGTCCACGAGCCGCGCTGGATGATGGTCCAAAAAACGTACCAAGGGGTTCCGTATACGGCGAGATCGCCGACGATGTCCGCAGTCGTTGCGAGAGCGGAGACGCCGACCATGAGGCCTGATATAGAAAACAGCATGGCGGGCGCGAACATTGCCCCGCCAAAGCGTTGGATTTTTTGCAGCATGTTATGCCTTCCGAATATCGAGGCGCGTTGCGCGTGGGGAAACGTTTAAACAATGGATTCATTGTAGAGGACCAGATGATTGTCGTACCGGCAGTTTTGAGCGAAACCGATTTGGGCATGACAGAAACCGTCAACGGTTAAATCCTGTCGCTTTACCGATATTCGGTTTAAACAACTTTAAGAAATGCTATCGTGCCTAGCCGGAAATGAATAATGTAGAGGTGAAACAATGCCAAAAGCGATATACGAAGGAATCTACCGAGAAATACGCTCGCGCATCATTAATGGGACCTATGCGTTTCAGGAGATGCTGCCAACCGAAGCCGAGCTGACCGCGGAGTTCGGATGCACTCGCAATACCGTCCGTCGCGCCTTGGGTATGCTGGCCGACGGGATGTTTGTGCAGCCCATACACGGCAAGGGCGTGCGCGTTATTTGGCTTAAGGGCGAAACCGACATGTTGGGCGCACTCGAAGAGGTTGAGTCGTTTGGCGAGTTTGCAAAGCGCAACAATGCCGTTGCATCGACGGACGTTAAGTCTTTTGAACATCTGGTCTGCACCGAGCAACTCTCTCGTCACCTGGGCTTTAAGGTGGGCGAGGAGTTGATTCGCGTGGTGCGCGTCCGTAGCCTTAACGGTAGCGCTCGCCAGGTGGACCACGGCTATTTTCTGGAGTCGATCGCCAAAGGCCTGACGCCCGAGATCGCTGCAAAGTCAATTTACGACTATCTGGAGCACAAACGCGGCGTCAAAGTGATGGCGAGTCGCCGTACGGTGAGCGTCGAGCTTGCCAACGATGAGGACTGCAGCTACTTGGACCTTGGTAAGTACAACTGCGTCGCCGTCATGGAGAGCCAGTCGTACACCTCGGACGGCATCTTGTTCGAGGTCACGCATGCCCGCACGCATCCCGAGATCTTCCACTACCGCGTCAACTCCAAGCGATAGCCGGCTAGCTCGCAGCCTGACGAGACTCATGCCCTCAAAGAGAAAACGCCCGGTCAAACCGACGATGCATCGGCTTGACCGGGCGTTTTCTCTGCATTCGATAACAAATAATTGTTTATACAAAACTTGTCAAGTATCAAGTTGAAATTACCGTTCACCGAAGTTTTTCTACCGCTCTAGTAATACTTGTTCAAACAACTAGCCAAATAGCGTATCGTACAAATCAGCAAAAGGGGCAAAGTCCCCGAGCCAATCTCCGAAGGCGGCGGCAAAGGGTGCCGCCACGGTGTGAAAGGGTGGATTGTAATGAAGAACGAAATGAGCAGAAGGCAGTTCCTGGGCTTTGCTGGTTCCGCGGCTGCGGTTCTTGGTCTGGGTCTCGTGGGCTGCGGCGGTTCTGCCGGCTCCGGCTCCTCTGCTTCTGGTGACGCTGCCGAGGTCTACTTCCTCCAATTCAAGCCCGAGGTCGACAAGGAGTGGAAGGAGATCGCCAAGGCCTATAAGAAGGAGAAGGGCGTCGAGGTCAAGATCGTGACCGCCGCCTCCAACACCTACGAGGAGAAGCTCAAGTCCGAGATGTCCAAGAGCTCCGCTCCGACCCTGTTCCAGGTCAACGGCCCCACCGGTCTTAAGAACTGGAAGGATTACTGCGCCGACCTGTCCGATACCAAGCTCCGCGGTGAGCTCATTGACGACTCCCTGGCTCTGCAGTCCGATGGCAAGGATCTGGGTATCGACTGGGTCCAGGAGAGCTACGGCATCATCTACAACAAGCAGCTGCTCGAGAAGGCTGGCTACAAGGCCGAGGACATCAACTCCTTCGACAAGCTGAAGGCTTGTGCCGACGACATCCAGGCCCGCAAGGACGAGCTTGGTGTTGAGGGTGCCTTTACTTCTGCCGGCATGGATGACTCCTCCAGCTGGCGCTACACCACCCACCTCGCCAACCTCCCGCTCTACTACGAGTTCGAGAAGGAGCACAACCAGGAGGACGACGAGATCAAGGGCGAGTATCTCGACAACTTCAAGCAGATTTTCGACCTGTACATCACCGACTCCACCTGCGATCCTTCGCAGCTTGCCTCCAAGACCGGCGACGACGCCACCAACGAGTTCGCAACCGGCAAGGCCGTCTTCTATCAGAACGGTTCTTGGGCCTACGCTGACCTCACCAAGGCCGGCATGACCGACGATCAGATTGGCATGATGCCCATCTACATCGGTGTCGACGGCGAGGAGAACCAGGGCCTGTGCTCCGGCGGCGAGAACTACTGGTGCGTCAGCTCCCAGGCTTCCGAGGATGCCCAGAAGGCCACCGAGGACTTCATGTATTGGTGCGTCACTTCTGACACCGCCACCAGCATCATCGCTGACAAGATGGGTCTGACTGCCCCGTTCAAGAGCGCTAAGGAGACCACCAACGTCTTCTCGCAGCAGGCCGTTGCCATGGCCAAGGACGGCAAGAAGACCGTCGCTTGGGACTTCGTCTACATCCCCTCTGAGGAGTGGAAGAAGAACCTCAAGCAGGCTCTGATTGCCTATGCTGCCGACAACAGCAAGTGGGACGGCGTCAAGAACGCCTTCGTCGATGGCTGGAAGACCGAGAAGGCTGCTTCCGAGTAAGCAGTTGCTGCCCAAGCTATCTGATTAGCGACAGGGGGCGGGCAGACGTTGGTTTGCCCGCCCCCTGCATATTGAAAGGACCCTTCTATGGGCAAAGCACTCAAGCGCTGGTGGCCGCTCTTTATGCTGCCCACGTGTCTGGCGTTTATGATCGGGTTCGTGATCCCCTTTATCCAGGGTTTCTATCTCTCGTTCTGCCAGTTTATTACCATCAACAACACGCACTTTGTCGGTATCGAGAACTACGTGCGCGCACTGTCCGATCCGCAGTTTGCCACGTCGTTCTTCTTTACCGTGGCGTTTGCCTTCCTGTCGACGGTGCTCATCAACGTGATCGCCCTGGCCATTGCGCAGGCGCTCACCCGCAAGGCGCTCAAAGGCACCAACATCTTCCGTACGATCTTCTTTATGCCTAACCTGATCGGCGGCATCGTGCTGGGCTACATTTGGCAGATTCTGATCAACTGCCTGCTCTCCAACGTGGGCGCCCAGCTCATCGCTCTTAACTCTGCTGCTGGCTTCTGGGGCCTTATCATCCTGACCCTGTGGCAGCAGGTCGGCTACATGATGATCATCTACATCGCTGGTCTGCAGTCCATTCCGTCCGACTACATCGAGGCCGCCAAGGTCGACGGCGCTACGGCATGGCAGACGTTTTGGAAGGTTAAGATCCCTAACCTGATGCCGACCATCACCATCTGCCTGTTCCTGTCCATCACCAACGGCTTTAAGCTGTTCGACCAGAACCTCGCCCTTACCGGCGGCGCCCCCGCGCACTCCACCGAGATGCTCGCCCTGAACATCTACAACACGTTCTATTCGCGTGCCGGTATCGCATGGCAGGGCATTGGTCAGGCCAAGGCGGTTATCTTCTGCATCCTGGTCGTGGCCATCTCCATGATCCAGCTTAAGGCCACGAGGTCCAAGGAGGTGCAGCAGTAATGAAACGCGATAAGGTTATCAACCGCGCGCTCTCGATTTTCTTTACGATTCTGTCGCTCGCGTGGATCTACCCTGTGTTTATGATCGCGCTCAATTCCTTTAAGAAAGCGACCGCAATCAGCACCACCACGGCATTCGATCTGCTCACGCCCGAGACGTTCAACGGCCTCGCAAACTACATGCACGCCCTTAACGAGCAGGGCTTTGCCTCGGCATTTATGTACTCGCTCATCATCACGGTCACGTCGGTCGTGCTGATCTTGGTGTGCTGCTCCATGTGCGCTTGGTACGTGGTTCGTGTCAACAACAAGATCTCGAACTTCTTCTATTACCTGTTCGTGTTCTCGATGGTCGTGCCCTTCCAGATGCTCATGTTCACGCTGTCCAATTTGGCGGACCGCATCGGCTTCAACACGCCGTTCAACATCTGCTTTATCTACCTCGGCTTTGGCGCGGGCCTGGCGGTCTTTATGTTCGCCGGCTTTGTAAAGAACATTCCGCTCGAGATCGAAGAGGCGGCCATGATCGACGGCTGCAACCCGGTCCAGGTGTTCTTTAAGATCGTCCTTCCCATCATGAAGCCCACCTATCTTTCGGTCGGCATCCTCGAGACCATGTGGGTCTGGAACGACTATCTGCTGCCCTACCTTACGCTCGACTCCACCAAGTACAAGACCATTCCTATCTTGATCCAGTACTTCCGCGGCGGCTACGGCCACGTCGAGCTCGGCCCCATGATGGCCTGCATCATGATGGTCGTTATCCCCATCGTTATCATGTACATCCTCTGTCAGAAGTACATCATCGACGGCGTGGTGGCAGGTGCCGTCAAGGGCTGATGCCGTAACTGTTTTGCAAGTTTCTGCGGCGCCCCTCAGCGCGGCGCCGCATATCGAAAGGTAGAGACATGGCCGAGATCGTTCTCAAACATGTTCAGAAGGTGTATCCCAACAACGAGTCAAAAAAGAAGGGCTTCTTTGGCAAAAAGAAGAAGACCGAGGAGAAGAAGCACAACCTCAAGGTTACCGAGGACGGTGTGCTCGCTGTAGAGGACTTCAACCTCACCGTTCACGACCAGGAGTTCGTCGTCCTCGTTGGCCCCTCTGGCTGCGGTAAGTCCACGACGATGCGCATGGTCGCCGGCCTGGAGGACATTACCTCGGGCGATGTGCTCATCGACGGCAAGCGTGTCAACGACGTGGCGCCCAAGGACCGCGACATCGCCATGGTGTTCCAGAGCTACGCTCTGTACCCCAATATGACGGTGTACGAGAACATGGCATTTACGCTCGAGCTCAAGAAGGTTCCCAAGGACGAGATCGACCGCAAGGTTCGCTCTGCTGCCGAGATTCTGGGCATTACCGAGTACCTCGACCGTAAGCCCAAGGCGCTCTCCGGCGGCCAGCGCCAGCGTGTCGCTATCGGCCGCGCCATCGTGCGTGACCCCAAGGTCTTCCTGATGGACGAGCCGCTGTCCAACCTGGACGCCAAGCTTCGTAACCAGATGCGTGCCGAGCTCATTAAGCTGCGCCACGAGATCAAGGGCACGTTCATTTATGTTACTCACGACCAGACCGAGGCTATGACCCTCGGTGACCGTATCGTGGTCATGAAGGACGGCGTTGTCCAGCAGATCGCCACGCCGCAGGAGGTCTTCAACCATCCCGCGAACATCTTCGTCGCCGGCTTCATCGGCGTGCCGCAGATGAACTTCTTCGATGCCCAGCTGGTGCGCTCGGGCAACGGCTTTACCGTCAAGACCGAGGATATGAACGTGGCGCTCGCCCCCGAGACTTGCGTTCAGCTTGCCCTCAACTGGGACGGCGGCGACGTGAAGGAGATCACGGCCGGCGTGCGTCCCGAGCAGATCCTGCTTGCCGACAAGGGCGAGGAGGGCGCGCTCCAGGGTACCGTCGAGGTGACCGAGCTCATGGGCTCGACCGAGCATGTCCACGTGACCGCTCCCGACGGCCAGTTTGTCCTGATTATCCCCGTCGTCGACCTCGAGGCCAAGGGCGCGCTCAAGGCTGGCGACACCATCTGGTTCAAGTTCGAGAAGAACGCGACCCACCTCTTCGATAAGGTTTCTGGCAAGAACCTTATCTAGGCCCGGTGCATCCAGGCCCTCCCTTTGGGCGACTGCGGTATTGCCATCCTTTTGCCGCGGTCACATATAAGGCTCCCCTCCCGTCCACTGGGCGAGAGGGGAGCCTTTCTTTGTGTTGGGGCTGTCTGACCGGTCGTTTGTCTCGATCTGTAACGGGTGAGGCTGATTTCGGACGTTAGATGTTACAGATCGAGACGGTTCCGCTGAGCTAACCATTTCATCTAAATCTGTAACACCAAAGGTGAATTTCAGCTGCTAGATGTTACAGATCGAGATAAACCCAAGGGGAGGGGCCGGTATGTCTCAATCTGTAACAGCTGGGACCGTTTTTACCGAGTAGTTGTTACAGATCGAGATTGTTTGGCCGAGTTGGGTCGCAGGGTAACGTGCGGGCACAAAAAACGGAGCCGTGTTGCCACGACTCCGTTTCTCAAGAGGATGGGTAAGGGAAGCGAAATTAGCTCAGGTGCCAAATCTCGTCGTTGTACTGGGAGATCGTGCGGTCAGACGAGAAGGTGCCGGCGTTGGCGATATTGATGAGCGTCTTGCGCATCCAGGCGTCCTGGTCCTCGTAGTCGGCCAACACGCGCTCCTTGGTCTGGATGTACTCCTCGATGTCGAGCAGGGCCATAAACCAGTCCTTGCCCTTAATGTCATCGTGCAGGCGCTGCAGGCGCTCGGCGTTGCCGGTCGCCATAAAGGCCGGGTTGGTGATGAAGTCCACCAGCAGTTTAATGCCGGGCTTGCGGTAGAGCACACCGGCGTCATAGGTGCCGTCGGCATAGAGCTGCTCGACCTGTTTGGACGAGGCACCAAAGGTATAGATATTCTCGTCGCCCACGAGCTCGGCAATCTCCACGTTGGCGCCGTCAAGCGTGCACAGGGTTAGGGCGCCGTTGAGCATGAACTTCATGTTGGAGGTGCCGCTCGCCTCCTTGGAGGCCAGGCTGATCTGCTCGGAGATGTCAGCGGCGGGGATCACGCGCTCGGCGGCGGTGACGTTGTAGTTCTCGATCATGACAACCTGCAGGTAGGGAGCCACGTCGGGGTCGTTTGCAATCCACTGCGACAGCGTCAGAATCAGATGGATGATGTCCTGCGCGATAGTGTAGGCAGGCGCCGCTTTGCCGCCAAAGATGATGGTGACGGGGTGCTTAGGCTTATTGCCGTTTTTGATGTCGAGATACTTCCAGATGATGTAGAGCGCGAGCATCTGCTGGCGCTTGTACTCGTGGATACGCTTGACCTGAACATCGATGATGGCGTTGGAGGGAATGGTCACACCCTGCTCGAGCGCCATGAACTGGCGCATGATGGTCTTGGCCTCGGTCTTGGTGGCAGCCAGGCGCTCAAGAACATCTTTGTCGTCGGCGAACTTGGCGAGTTTGCTCAGATCGCCGGTGCTGCGCCAGTCGGTGCCTATCACATCGTCGAGCAGGTTGGCGAGCGCGGGGTTGGCTCCCTGGATCCAGCGGCGGAAGGTGATGCCGTTGGTCTTGTTGGAGAACTTCTCGGGGTAGATCTCGTAGAACGGATGAAGCTCGGTGTCCTCCAGGATCTTGGTGTGGAGTGCGGCGACGCCGTTGATGGAGAAGCCAAAGTGGATGTCCATGTGGGCCATGTGGACGGTGTCGTACTCGTCGATGATGGCGACACGCGGGTCGTCGTGCTCGGCCTTGGCGACCTCGTCGAGCTTGACGATAATGTCGGCGATGGCAGGGGAGACCTTCTGCAGGCTGGTGAGCGGCCACTTCTCGAGCGCCTCGGCAAGAATCGTGTGGTTAGTGTAGGCGACCATGGAGCGCACGATGGTCACGGCCTCGTCAAACTCGATGTCGTGCTTGGTGGTGAGCAAGCGAATGAGCTCGGGGATGACCATGGTGGGGTGCGTGTCATTGATCTGGACTACGGCGTGGTCGGCCAGGTCGTGCAAGTTGCTGCCGCGCTCGATGGCCTCGTCGATCAGGAGCTGGGCGGCGTTGCTCACCATGAAGTATTCCTGGTAGATGCGAAGCAGGCGGCCCTGCTCGTCGGAATCATCCGGATAGAGGAACAAGGTGAGGTTCTTGGCGATCTCGGTCTTGTCGAAGTCGATGGAGCTGCCGGGGACCAGGCCGTCGTCGACACTTGCCAGGTCAAACAGGCGCAGGCGGTTCTTGGTGGGCTGGCCATAACCGGGCACATCGATGTTGACGAGCTTGGAAGTAACGGCAAAATCACCGAACTCGACGGTGTAGGAGCGGTCGTCGTCGATCAGGATGTCTTGCTCGCCAAGCCACTCGTCGGGGACGGCCTTCTGCTGGTTGTCGACAAAGCGCTGGCGGAACAGGCCGTAATGGTAGTTGAGGCCCACGCCGTCGCCGGTAAGGCCCAGCGTGGCGATGGAATCCAAGAAGCATGCGGCCAGACGGCCCAGGCCGCCGTTGCCGAGCGACGGCTCGACCTCGAACTCCTCGATCTTGTTGAGGTCGTGGCCCGCGGCGGTGAGCTGGTCCTTAACCTCGTCATAGATGCCAAGGTCGATCATATTGTTGATGAGCAGCTTGCCGATCAAAAACTCGGCAGAGATGTAGTAGAGCTTTTTCTTGCCGTTGTTGAGAGGACAGGCAGCAGAGTGCTCCTGCACGAGCTTGACCAGCAGCTTATAAATACGACGGTCATCGAGCTGCTCGAGCGAAGTTCCGAAGGACTGCTCGGCGAGTTCTGCGAGATTGATACGGGGCATGTTTCCTCCTGTGATGGGTTGATTACATGTCAGAAATACAAAAGAAGCCCGCGCGAGGGATTGGAATGGCCTCGCGCGGGGAAAACGGACGCGTCCGCACGATGGAATGGGGTCGGGTGCGGTGGCTCCTATTGGGGAAGCTCAATTTCGGCTTCCGACGGAATGCGGAAGTAGGTTTCGGTCCAGTCGGTGAGCTTGTGCTCGAGCTCGCGGGTGATGGCACCATCGAGCATGCGCCAGGTCCAGTTGCCGCCCAGGGTGGCGGGGGTGTTGATGCGTGCCTCGTTGCCCAGGTTGAGCAGGTCTTGCATGGTGTAGATACAGGTATCGCTCACGCTGGCGGCGATGGTGCGGTTGAGTGCATCGGCCATGGGCTCGCCTGCCTGCTGGTGGGTGTACAGGGCCGCCTGCTCGCGCTGGCGCGGGGTGGCCGTTCCCTCATACCAACCGCGCGCCGTCTCGTTGTCGTGTGTGCCCACATAGGCGACGGTGTTGGCAATGTAGTTGTGCGGCAGGTAGTACGAGTTGGTGCCCTCAAAGGCGAACTGCAAGATCTTCATGCCGGGGAAGCCCGAGTTGTCGCGCATGTCGATGACGCCGGGGGTGAGGAAGCCAAGGTCTTCGGCGATGATGGGCAGCGTGCCGAGCTTTTCCTCGAGCGTCTTGAAGAACTTGAGGCCGGGGCCCTGCGTCCACGAACCGTAGGACGAATCGGGTGAGGAGAACGGCACTTCCCAATAGGCCTCGAAGCCGCGGAAGTGATCCAGGCGGATGACATCGTACATGTTGAGGGCGGCGCGGATGCGGCCCTCCCACCAGGAGAAACCGTCGGCTTCCATGGCGTCCCAGTCGTAGATGGGATTTCCCCAGTACTGGCCGGTGGCCGAGAACTGGTCGGGCGGCGTGCCGGCGACACTTACGGGATTACCGGCGGCGTCGATCTTAAAGAGCTCGGGTGTGGCCCACATCTCGACGGAGTCGCGCGAGACATAGATGGGCAGGTCGCCGATGATGAGGATGTCGCGCTCGTTGGCATAGGCCTTGAGGCGGCTCCACTGACGATCGAAGAAGTACTGCGTCATCTGGTGGTAGAGCATGCGCGCGGGATGGGCGGCACAGACCTTGGCAGAAGCCTCGCCGCGGGTACGGAGCTCTGCGGGCCACTCCCAAAATGCCTTGAGACCGCACTCCTCCTTGACGGTCATGAACTCGCAGTAGGGGATGAGCCAGTCCTCGTTGGCCTGGACAAAGTCGTCGAAGTCGGCCGGCTTGTCGGCGGCAAAGCGCTCGGCGGCGCGGTCGAGAATCTGACGACGGCCACCAAAGATGGCGCCATAGTCGACATTGCTGGGGTCGGAGCCCAGGTACACGCCGTCGATATCGCGCTGCTCCAGATAGCCGGCCTCGATAAGCTCGGCAAAGTCGATGAAGTTGGGGTTGCCCGCACGGGCCGAGAACGACTGATAGGGCGAGTCGCCATAGCTCGTCGTCGTAAGGGGCAGAATCTGCCAGTAATGTTGTTTGCACGAGGCGAGGAAATCGACAAAGTCGTAGGCATTCCAGCCAAAGCCGCCGATACCGTACGGTCCGGGCAGAGACGAGATGGGCATGAGAACACCGCTTGCACGCTCCATGGATGTGCTCACCGTCCTTTTGAATAAGGGACTGCGCCGTAGATGGATAGACGGCTCGTCCCGAGTTTCCATTTCTATTGTCCCTATTGTAGAACATGTTGTTTAAACATGTATAGAGAGAATGAAAAAGTTGCCGACTTTCGGTGAATGGTAGTGCGCCATAGACGATATGAGTTGAACATTGGGAGCTCCTCCCCTTGCGGCTCTTTTGTGGGTCGGGCGACAATGGTCGTCGTCATTAAAGACCGGCTGCCAGCCAGGTTGCAACAATGCAAGAAGGGTTCACATTCAGTTGGCCGTTGACACAAACAATCGCGCGAAGACCTCGTCTTCTTCGGTAAGTCCAGGCGCGGCAAGACGCGCATGGCAGTCGCCCTCACGATGCGCGCGGTCGCCGCGGACATGTCGGTCAGGTTCTGGCAGACCGCGCAGCTGGTTCTCGAGCTCGGCAACGCGAAGCGCAAGGGAACGCTGTCGAAACTGTTGAACGACGTGTCGCCCGCGAGGCTGCTCGTGCTCGACGAGTTCGTCTACGTCCCCTGCGACGTAGACGGTGCGAGGGTTCTCTACCAGGTCATTTCCGTCCATGTAGTGCTCGTAGGCCGCGGCGTCGTCGGGCTCGTCGAAGGAGAGGGACTCCGTCCAGTCCCAGTAGGCCCCCGTCCAGGCGCCCCTGCGCCTGCCGGCCGGCGTCGTCTCGTCGAAGACGAGGCCGTGGCGCAGCAGGAACTTCGACATCCGCTGCTTGGCGTGTTGCAGGTCGTCGCGCGCGTCCTCGAGGGCGCTCGTCGGGGACCCACACCTCGACGACGTTGCGGCGCGCCAGCATGCGTGCCAGCCACTCGGCGTCGCGGCGGTCGTTCTTGCGGCCGCGGTCGGCCGCGGGCCGGTGCATCTTCGGGACCGCCCCGACGACGCAGCCGAGGCCGAGGGCCCGCAGCGCGCGGCCGCGGTTGATGGTACGACCATTGTCGCCCGACCCACGAGAGAGCTGCAAGGGGAGAGGCCCCAATGTTCAACTCATATCGTCTGTTGTGCCAGAGTCGCTCGGGAAAGCGCGACCGACGCAGCGCGCTGTTTTCCAGTCACATCCAGTTCGGGTTGATTTCGGCATGCGATAAGAAACTGGATTTGAATTTCGACTCGAAAGATGGGCAATGCTGA
The DNA here is from genome assembly GCA_900547505.1 of uncultured Collinsella sp. Classification (GTDB taxonomy): domain Bacteria; phylum Actinomycetota; class Coriobacteriia; order Coriobacteriales; family Coriobacteriaceae; genus Collinsella. Next base: position 13,283 of record URGY01000003.1, on the reverse strand, counting down.
TGAGAAACGCTTGGAGTTCGGGATCGCGCGGCGTGAAGCGACCCTCTTCTTATCGAGTTCGTTACAATGTAGGAAAAACAGTAAGTAAGAAGACCTCTGATTGCTTTAGGAGGAGCTGTGGTGAATAGCGCCCAGAAGATCGATAAGTCCATCCAGAAGATGATGACTCTCGGAAGAAGGCTTGGGATTCTGTTTACGGCGCTGTTTATAGCGGTGTGTTGCTGTTCGGTGGTGGTGGTTATTTCCATTGGGCTTATGGCTGCTCAAGGAAACCTATATGATCCATCAAAGACGGTTTCCGTAGTGGTTCCTTTGATGTATCTTCTGATTTCCGGAGGGGCCACATGGACCCTGCGGGGAATCAGCATGGACATGGCTCATGGCGAATCGCCCTTTACCCTTTCGCATGCTCGAAGAATCTCGATTATCGGGTGGCTGTTTGTTGCAGCAGCAATAGGTGACCTCTTGTTTTCTCCGGGGTTTCTTTCGATAGTGATTGGCCCCTTCGACTTGCTGGGGAACGCCTATTCGATGTTTGAAAACCTGGCCCTGCCCATAGATATTGGTGCTGTGCTGGGGGCCGTTTGCTGCTTCTCGATTTCTGCGATATGGCGCTACGGAGCTCTGCTTCAAGACCAGACCGAGGATTTGGTGTGAGGGGCGGCATGGACTATCTGATTATTGAGCTTGAAAGCTTATTGCTTCGACGCGGAAAGACGAGTACGGATATCATTCGGGCGACCGGGCACACACCGGCAAGTATCTCAAAAATACGAAATGGCAAGGTGAAGGCAATTAGGTTAAAGACATTGCTGGATATTTGCGTAGAGCTTGATTGCCAGCCTGGCGATCTTATTAAGCGCGTCAACGAAAGAGAACTTGAGGAACTGGCGACGCGGCGCGCCCGCAACGCGCTGAGCAGGGCGACCGCGACGGGTGATGACCCGGTCCTGGAGTCAGATCATGTTTACGTGGTCGATCTTAGAGACGACTGAGGCTGGAGAATAAAAAAGTATTGAGCAGGTGCAGCCCGTGAAAACAACGGTTTTCACGGGCTGTTCATTCAACGTCCTGCAGTGGCCTGTATTTCTCGCCGCGTCACTGGGGAACGAGAGAGTCATTTCCTGTGCTGGATGCAGGGGGGTGCTTACCTTGTGTAATATATAAATAAGCTTATATTGAAATATGATACATATTGAATCAGAATAACATTATCAATTCGGTATGCAAGGAAAGGAGGGAGAGATGGATTGGATTAACGAGCCGGAGGAAGGCGTTGCACCCGCGTGCGGCAACTGCTTCTTCTACGCGCACGGGGGATGCACGAAGAGGTGCCCCAATCAGTCCTGCACGTTCCGTTTCTAGGGGGCAGAGATGAACTGGCTTTCTACCGCGAAAGGAGGGGAATGAAATGGAATGGATTACCGAGCCGTCAGCCGGGGCTGAGCCCATGTGCAACAATTGCTTCTTTTACGCGCACGGCAGCTGCAGCACCAAGTGTTCTTCACAGGAGTGCACTATCCGCTTTTAGCGGATAGTGCACGCCGTACGGCGTGCACAGACTGTTCAAAGATATTTTGGCCAGCAGCGCCTGAGGGGCGATGTGGCATTGCAATATGGGGGGGCGAACCGACGTTACCTATAACCCCGCACAATTGCCATGTCGTCCCTTTTTATTGACGGGGAGGATGTCGTCCATGCGGGAAGTCCCAGTTGAATTGCGTGCCATATCCAAGAGATATGGCGGGTTTGAAGCGGTTAAATCAGTCTCGTTCTCTTTAATGGAAGGCGAGCTGTGTGCACTCATTGGGGAGAATGGTGCCGGCAAGAGCACGTTAATTCGATTGATCACGGGGCTTTCGGAGCCATCGTCAGGAACGATCTCGATGTTTGGGCAAACCGGGAGACGTGAAATACGGAGCTGCAGGGAAAGGCTGGGTTATATGCCCGACCTCAATGCTTCGTATCCTAATCTGACCGCGCGAGACAACTTGGTCGTTCGCTGTATTGAGTGGGGGCTTCCCACCGATCGTTCCATCGACGGTGTGTTATCAACCGTCGGTTTGGGGGAGGCCGGCGGGAAGAAAGTGAAGAACTTCTCAATGGGAATGAGGAGGCGTCTCGATCTGGCCATAGCGTTGCTGGGCGATCCGGAGCTGTTGATCCTGGACGAGCCGACAAACGGCCTGGATCCGATGGGGATAGTCGAAGTAAGAAAAATCCTTACGCATCTTAACAAAGATCAAGGTAAAACGATTCTCGTATCCAGCCACAATCTTGAGGAGATGCACAAGCTGGCAACTGATTACCTCTTCATAAGTCATGGTCGCCTCATTCGAAGGATGACCGCACCTCAGCTGGAAAAGTCATGCCGCGGTGGTTTCGTGTTGCATGTGGACGATCTGGAGCGAACGAGATCGGTTCTCGGAGATGAGACCTCACATTCTTTTCTGCCGGACGGCAGCGTCCTTATGCGCTATGAGGAGAAAAAGGAAGGGCGGGGCATTGCAATCGAAGCGCTCTCGACCGCAGGTGTGAGGGTTGCGGAGGCGTATTCTCATAGGAAGAGCCTTGAGGAGTTTTATTCGGAGCTCATCGGTCGAGAGAGCGAGCTGTGATGAAACGCGAGTTCATCTCAGCTTTTCGGAGCGAGGTATGGTTGCTCGCCAGGCACTCGGCGACCGCTCTGATGATTGCGCTTGCGGCTGTGCTGTATGTGGTTGCGGCTGCGACTTCGTCTGAGGTGCTGATCATGGTCGCCGGTGATGACCCGTATACGCTTGGAGGGGCTATAGGTTTTATTGGAAACCTAGTGGATGCAGGGGACGTTTTGGGCTCTGTTGCCCGGACGTCTTTTGCGTCTACAGTGGTCTGGATTCCGGTGACGATTCTCTACGCGGTTTACGCTACGTCGAGAGACTTTGAATCCGTGGCTTACGCCGTATCGAGATCGCGAGGGGTGTCGCAGGCGGCGATTGTGATCACGAAGCTGTTGGTGAACTGCACTCTGGTCGGTGCCGTGTATCTTCTTTCTACGACTGCGCTGTATTTAACCAAGATGGCCCAATGGGACGTTGGGGCCTCGTGCTCAGGGTTTGCCCAATTTGTATCGATTGCGCTGATGATCGCGCTGCTGCTCATTTCGATGTACGCCGCTACCTTCGCCCTGTATTTGCTCACGAGGAGTGTGGTGGCGAGCAGCGTCGTTGCAATAGCGGTTTCGACATTTGTGATGGTGTGGTTCCCAAGTACATACGGAAGCGGTCAGCCCAGCTTGCTGCTCATGCTCTCGCCCGTGTATTACCTGATGAACCTGTGTTCCCTGAGTATGCAGAATGTTGGTGTAATTCAGGTTTTGCTGTATGCGGGCGGCACTGTGCTTGTGTCGGTTGGAGTTGCGCTCGTCTCGCTATTTGTAAGGACGGCGGTTCGATGAATCTTGGGATGTCGGTCAGGGCGGAACTGTTCCGCGCAAGGAGAATGAAACTCGCCGTGATAATAGCGCTGATGTATTTGGGCATCGCGGGGATTTATGTGTTTGCCGGGTCCGGCGCATGGGTCTCCGCAGGGGGAGAGGGCCAGTTCTTTGGCTTTTCCGCCGATCCGGGCTATCTTTTCTCGATAGGGGTTGGGCCAACGGGTATCTCTTCCTGGCTAAGTGTCGTCTCCATGGCGCATACGGTGTTCTTCCCAATCGTCTCTGTTGTTGTGGCGGGGACGCTATTCGGTGATGCGACGAGCGTGTCGGCAAGGGGAGTTTCGATTGCTCGGGGCTTCCGCAGCTGGCAGCTGTTTGCGGCAAAGACATTGGCTTGCGAAGTGTATACGCTGTGCCCCTACATCGTGTTTACTCTCGGTGTCGCTGCGGTCTTTGCCGTGTGCTCCGGAAGCGGTCTAGACAGCCTTACGGTTGGTAATGTGACCTCGGCACTCCTGTCGAATATCGTTATAGACGCCGCTTATACGCTGATGGTTGCGGTTGCATATGAGGTGTTCAGGATCAGATCTCTTGTGTCGGGAGCCTTGCTGGTCGCAACGTTCGCGGGCCTTGTTATCGCGATGAGTTTCCCAACCGTTTTGCCCCCGGTTCACATGGCTTATTGGATGAGGGCGTGCGGGGTCGCCGGCGGGACAGTTCTGATGGCTGCATGCGGCCATGCGGCCATCGTGTCGCTCGCATGTCTATTGCTGCTTTCGTGCAGTTTTTATCAAAGAAGGTAGTGCGCTGGCGTATGCGCAGCGTCTGAGGGTCGAGATGGACTTGATTGGAAATGGAGATGGTGCGAAGTGAAACTGTCGCATTTTAATGTGGTGCATGAACATAACGGAAGTCTTCTTATCATGAATGCGCGAACCGGCGGCATCCTGTCGTTAAATCCGGAATACGCGCAGAAATTCAAAAGGATTCTTGAAGGGGACGTTCGGGATGCCGATGATCTTGTCGCGGAGCTGGTAAGGGGAGGCATCCTAGTCAATGAGGAGAGGGACGAGCTTGGGGAGATCAGGTTGCAAAGTCGCGCCGTGCGATTTGCGAATACCGCCCTGTCCCTTACCATTGCACCAACGATGGCTTGCAACTTTTGTTGTCCCTACTGCTATGAAAAGGGACAGGCGTACACGACGATGGGTGAGGAGGTTTTGACACAGCTCCCCAAGTTCGTGAAAGACTACTATCCTGGTATCGCAAGTCTCTCAGTTGGATGGTACGGCGGCGAGCCTCTGCTCGGAATGAAGATGATCGAACGGATTACGTCGGATTTGAAAGATGTCGTGGGGCCAACGTGTGACTATTCCGCATCGATAGTGACAAATGGCTATCTGCTGACGCCTGATGTTGCAAGGAGACTCGCGGCATGTGGTGTGACGAGCGCGCAAGTGACTATAGATGGATCGAAGTCGGATCACGATTCGAGAAGGGTTCTTCACGACGGAAGCCCTACATATGAACGTATTCTCAAGAACGTCAAAGAGTGTGCCGACATCGTCGACATTTCGATAAGGAGCAACGTCGACAAGACCAACATCGAGGCCGCTCAAGAGTTATTGGATTATCTCGAGCTAAATGGCCTGATGAATAAGGTTCACTTCTATCTAGCCCCTGTTGACGATATCAATCAGGTATGTGCGAACGACAGTCATTGCTTTACTGTAAAAGAGTTCTCGTATGAGGAGACTGAGTTTTATAAAAGGGCAATTGCGCGGGGCTTTAAAGTTCAACCTTTTGGCGGGACGAATTTCGGGATATGTTGCGCCGTTGGAATCAATTCGTACGTGGTTGACCCTGTCGGCGATTTGTATAAGTGCTGGGATGACATTGGAATGAAGGAGCGGAGGGTCGGAACTATTTTCGAGCCGCCAATGTTGAGCAAGAACATGATTAAGTGGATGGCATATGAGCCGGATGACCCGGAATGCCAAGAGTGCTTCGCTTTTCCCATGTGCATGGGAGGATGCCCCAACCACGCCTTAAACGGTGAGGGGAAACGTTGCGTTTCCTTCCGGTATGATGCCGAGCAAAAAATGTTGCTCTCCCAGATGATGAATGCGGCAAAACGGGGTGCGAGGCAAAATGAGGCGGATGCTTAATCTCTGTAGGAAATATATACTGGGCGGTCGATTCTACGCCTATCTTGTCGTAACAGTTTTGGTCGGGCTGCTTGCGCTTGCGGGTCCCTTTCTTACCGGCATGGTAGTAAACCAACTGGCGATGCCGGCCAGCGCCGATTTTGCCGCCGTTCTCGTTTGTTGCCTTATTTTGGTTGCGGTCCAGGCGGTTCGAGCGGGACTAGTGTATTGCTCAGAGATGCTGTACATCAACCTTCAGTCGCATGCGGGGTTCGGCTTAAATGCGGATACGCTTGAGCACGTGAAGCACCTTCCCCAGGCATTCTTCGAGGGCTTCAATGCGTCGTATTATAACCAGCAAATCAATCACGACGCTAATGACCTTGTCATCTTCGCAATCAACTCGGTTGTGGGGGTTTCAAGCAACGTTGTCACCCTTTTGTTCGCCCTGTTTGTTCTCGGTAGCCTGAATATTAAACTGAGTGTGGTCTGCCTTGTTCTTGCGGCAGCGAGTGCCGCTTTTTATGCGGTTTCACGCGCGAGGCTGTTTGAGAGAAGTTTTGACGTACAAGAGCAGAGCGCGAGGTTTTTTTCCTGTCTACAAGATCAGTTGGAGAAAGTTGATTTCATTCGCAAACATGCTTTGTTCGATAAGTTCCGCGCTGTACTGGTCGAAGCTTTTAATGGGCTCTATCCAACGATGAGAGCAAATCAGGAAGTAGGGTCTAGATTTACCTTTGGCAACGCGTTGGTCGCTTCCACCGCTCAAGGATGTCTTCTTGTTGTGGGCGCGGCTGAAGTGATGGGCGGGAGACTGTTGCCGGGTTTTCTCGTGACTGCCGTCGGATATTATTCGAACTTAAGCTCAGCGGTACAGTATTTGTTGGGCTGGGGGAGGGATTACCAGACTAATCGCGTATGCTATGAGCGGCTGAAAAGAATTTGGGATGTCCCGGTTGAAGCGAATGGCAAATTGGCGCTTGATCCGATTGAGGAAATCCGTCTTGAGAACATCAAGCTACGTTATCCAGGGGCGGAAAGGGTCGCTTTAAGCATTGAGGGGCTCGTGTTTTCCAGGGGTCGGCTATATGGAATCTCGGGGCCGAATGGTTCGGGGAAGAGCTCGCTGCTGTCAGTGATATTGGGGTTATATCCAGATGACACAGAAGGGGCCGTTCGCTACGACGGGGTGTCACAGCGTTGCATCGACCGATACGCATTGCGGCGGTGTCGAGTCAGCATTACGGAGCAAGAACCCCCTATCGTTGAGGGGACGATTCTCGATAATCTTACGCTGCTTTCTGATGATTACGAGATGGATAAGCTGAATCGGATGCTTGCCATATTGGGGCTAGACGAAATGATTGCCTCTGTGGAGAACGGGGCAGCGGCGATGCTTGACGGCGGGAAAGGAGGGGTGTCCGGCGGGGAGAAGCAAAAGATTGCAATTGTGAGACAGCTGTTGAAATCGCCGGACGTTATGCTTTTTGATGAACCGACCTCAGCACTTGATGCGAAGAGTCGAGGCGCGCTGATCAAATTGCTTCACGAAGTTAAGAGAGACCATATTGTAATCGTTGTCACTCATGACGAGGAGATGCTTGCCGCCTGTGACGAGGTCATTTCGATGCCTGGATGATTATCGGATTGTGACGTTGAAGACCAAGAAGCTCGAAATGGCGTGGATTATGGGTAGGTCTACGGGTACGCCGTCGGTGTCCTGAGACTCAGCCGCTCGGCAAGAAGGTTTTATAGCGTGTTTGCCCAGGGGGGTCCCTTTGTCCGGTAGTGACAAGGGGACCTTTCTTTTGCTCCCCTCTTGCGGCGGAGGGGGACACCATGCGCCTATGCAGGACGAACTGCGCGTTCTTGTCGAATGATGGGCTATGTGTAGAGATGATGGTCTCGGGTAGAGGCCGTGTCGCACTCGGCTGCGACGAACCAGGCATTCAATCTTCATCCGGGAGGGCCTTGGCAAGACGAGCAGGGCGAAGACCTTGGCGACGTTCGAGGGCCGTGTGACGCCCGGCTCCACGCTCATCCACGACATGGAGGGCGCGCACATGACGCTTGTCAACAAGCTGTCACTGAAGAGCCAGCGCTGCAACGCGAAGCTGCTCAAGTGCGTTCCCGACGGCCAGAACCCGCTGGGGCTCGTGAACCGGATGCGCTACTTCATGCAGAGCTTCCTGAGGGTTCACCCCGGCTCCAACCGGGACGACATGCAGGGCTGTGGCTATGAGTCCGCCCGAGGACAAGCTTGAGAAGGTCGCGATGGTGCTCGATCGGGCAATGCGATACCCGAAAACGCTCAGGTTCAGGCAGTTCTATGCAAGAAGGCCCAGCTCAGATGAGTTCGACGAGTAATATTTATCAACACAGTGCAAGGGGGATTTTATTTGTATTTCATCCGTGTTGAGCTTCACACGGTGCGCGACTCATCGCAAACTGGCGGTCGCAGCGGAAAGAAAACCGACTGTAGACGAACGATCGAAATCGGGAGCAGATAGCCACCGGATGCTTTTCGGTCTCCTACGCGTCGACCTCCGCGATTTCTTCTGCGTCTCGCCAAGTTGAAAGGAGCGATGTCGAAAACTCCTTTTCGGTTAGCGTCAAGACATCCTTCACGCAAAACCCTTTCAATTTGTCAGGAAGCCCAAAGCGTGCTTTTCTCCTAATCGAACTGGCAACTCGCTTCAACGCGGTCTTGTTCTTGTCCTCGTTGTATACCAAAACAAAGACGCAGTGCTCGCGAAACCATCTCGTCCTCTTTCCCCACAGGTCCGAGCAGATCAAAACGCTGTCCTTGCACTTCTCGATGAGGGCGTCCCTTTGGCCAAGATTGATACCAAGCTCTTCGTCATCCTTGGGATTGAGCCTCTTCCCCAGCGTCTCCTTCAGACTGCCGTTCTTAAATTCGACTAGATATAACGTTTCCCGGTCGCAATACAGCGCATCGGCGGAGCGCGGGAGTTGCATCCACCTATTGACCTTTTTGCAGTAGCATTCTTTAACAGAGTCAAAATTGACAACAGGGAAATCGTCATCCACAAGAGAGACGCTCCCGTCTCTGGATGTTTTGGAGATGGTCGACGTGCAGTCCCTTAGGATACAGGTCCTGCAACGGGAGCAACCATCGCTGCCATCTGGCACCGCGGGAGAGTTCGGATGAGGGCAGGAGGCGCACAGGTCGCTACTCAAGGCCGTACTCCTCCCTCTCAAGCGTATCAAAAGGAGCCGCCAGCTTCTCGTAGGCGACCTCAGTCGAGCCGGTTATATCGGCAAAGCGAGAGCGTCCATCAGTGCAGGTCTCCGCAAGATAATATGAGCACAATCCATCAACAGCGTGCTTCTTAGAATACACTTCGATCGCATTCAGGAAATATGGACTATGGGTGCTCATTAAGACGTGCATCCCGAGCTCTTTCTGGAGCAGCACGATTATCTCGGCGAAGGCCAGCTGCCATGCAGGATGAAGATGAATCTCGGGTTCATCGAGGATAATAGTCCCTCCGGCATCTAGCGCGCCGGACTTCAAGAGCACCTTCATGATGGCGAACGTCTTCAAGCCAGCAGAAAGGTTCCCAGGCTCCAACCCCCGAGCGAAGCCCTCTTCGAGATACGTAAGGTGACCGCGACTTTCGCTCCTCTCGAAATGCCCCGGACATAAGGAGGAAACCTTGTCCATGAGAACCTTCAGGTGTCGCTCCTTCGCGATCTCTTCGAACAGCGAGGACTCGCTGTCATCGTTACGGATGGTCGCCTGAATCAAATCTTGCCGCAGTTCCTCCTGGTGTCCAAGGAGGGGCTTGAACCGAAAAGCGGGGCCGTAGGGTCCTCCGAGAGAATCGATCAGGAACGGGTCGTCCAGATAATGCGCCCTGAATCGCAAAACCCTCCTATCGTGCACCTCCGCCACCTCGTCACTTGCAACCGAGAAAACCGTAGATGCGTCCTTTATCTGGAGTTCGACCTTCCCGGGCTCTTCGCCGAAAACCGAATTGATCTGGCCGTTGAACTCGCTTCGGAACCTGTTTGTCGCAATCGCACGAAATACCTCATCATCGGAGATATCCATGATCTCGATAATCTGATCGGCAACTCCTGCTACGCCATTCGTGAAATCGGATTCGATCTCACGGGAGATCTCCTCCCCGTAATACTCCTTTATCTCATCAATAAGCTCGTCCCTCGTGCACTCGCCCGAAAAAACCCTGTCGATGAAACTATTCATTCTTCCAGCAGTTCGCCTGTGGCGAGACGTGGAGTCGAGAGGGCTTCCCACATATGCCTTCCTGATGGCGCGCTCAACACTATTGCGCCTCATGCGGTCGATTTTGTTCTCCGAATCGGACATGCTGTTGAAGGCCGCATAAAGCGCTTTTCCAACCGTGCTTTTCCCCGTCCCGTTCTCCCCGGCGATCACGGCAATACCATTAATCTCGATATCGGCCTCAGCGACCCTGCCGATGTTTTTCATCTTGATTTTCAATGCATATCACCAGCTCTAAACTCGCGAGACTCAATAGCTCGATTATCGCACAGAGAGATCGACTTCTCGAGGACTCCCTAAATGGAACGCGCGGTGAGGACATGGCTCGCCGCCGTCCGCTTCGCGTTCGCGCGGGGGAAGGTGACGACCAGGGACCTCTCCGGGCTCATCGAGAGGAGCGCCAGATTCTCCTCGTCCATTTGAACTGTATCGTATTCAAGGACACTTGACTTAGAGGAATGGCGTTGAGCGGCGATAATCGTTTCAGCGCCAAAAAGAAAGGAGTGTCAGTCATGGCAGACGGGCCCTCCTACACAGCGGGGTACCGCGCCGAGGCCGCAGACTTCGCCGCCGCGTCGGGGAAGCCCATCGCCCAAGTGGCAGCCGACCTCGGCATCAACGAGAAGACCCTGGGAAGATGGGTGACGGTCAGGAAGAAGGAGCTGACCAACCACCCGGTCGCGGCGGCCGCAAGTGCATGCGCGAGCTCGAGCCCGAGAACGAGCTCCTAAAAGGCCCCGACCTCACATTGGAGGCCGGGGCCCGTAGATTTTGGAATATGCCTAGAAATCTACCGCGGTTGAGTGCTACTCGGCGTCGGCGAAGCCGTTGGGGTTGTGGCTCTGCCAATTCCAACTGTCACGACACATATCCGCGATATCGTACTGGGCCTTCCAGCCCATCATGCGCTCGGCCTTGGAGGCATCGCACCAGTTGGCGGCGATGTCGCCGGCACGGCGCTCGCGGATCACATAGGGCAGCTCTTTGCCGCAGGCCTTGGAGAAGGCGGCGACGACCTCGAGTACCGAGGTGCCGGTGCCGGTGCCCAGGTTAAAGATCTCGACGCCGGTCTTGCCGTTCATCCAGTTGAGGGCGGCCACGTGACCAGATGCCAGGTCGCACACGTGGATGTAGTCGCGAACGCCGGTGCCGTCGGGGGTGGGGTAATCGTTGCCAAAGACCTGAACGGCCTCGAGCTTACCGACGGCGACCTGGGCGACGTAAGGCACCAGGTTGTTGGGGATACCCTTGGGATCCTCGCCGATCAGGCCCGACGGATGGGCGCCGATGGGATTGAAATAACGGAGCAGCACGACGTCCCACTCGGGGTCGGCGGTGTGGACGTCCATGAGGATCTGCTCAATCATCCACTTGGTCCAACCGTAGGGGTTGGTCGCGGGCTTCTTGGGGTCTTCCTCGGTGACGGGCGGATTGTCCGGATCGCCGTAGACGGTCGAGGAGCTCGAGAAGATGATGGACTTGCAGCCATGGTTGCGCATGACGTCAATGAGCACCAGGGTGTTCTCGATATTGTTGTGGTAGTACTCGACGGGCTTGCTCACCGACTCGCCAACGGCCTTAAAGCCGGCGAAGTGGATGACACGGTCGATCTGGTGGGTATCGAAGATCTTGTCCATCGCATCGCGGTCGAGCACGTTGGCCTCGTAGAAGGTGAGGTTCTTGGCGGCCTCGTCGCCCACGATGGTCTTGACGCGGTCGACGGCGACAGCGCTGGAGTTGGAGAGGTCATCGACGACGACAACCTGGTAGCCACCCTCGAGCAGCTGAACGACGGTGTGCGAGCCGATAAAGCCGGCACCGCCGGTAACGAGGACGCAGGTGTCTTTGGGGCCGAGTGCTTTGGACATGTAGTCTCCTATCGAATCAGGAACACTTCTTGAGGGGAGTATAGCGCAGGTAGGGGTACCAAGAACGTGCACAGCGGGAAAACCAGAGGATTGATGTTAACGTACTCATAGAAATGCTCGCGTGGGCATAACCTCGACTTTGGCACTTGCATACGAGCCGCCGACCATACGGTTTGCTGCCGTTCGTGGAAATCGTTGGGATGCGCCGGATGTACGCTAATATGTATGAGTTGAGCGACATATAAATAAACATGTAACGGAGTAGATATGTCACCAAACAGCGATTCCATCCTTTCCCAGGAGCTCTCGCGTCGCACTGCCCTCAAGGTTCTGTTCGGCGCAGCTTCTGCAGCCGTTCTTTTTGGTCTGCCCGCTCGCGCCCATGCGGCTGAGGCCAGCCAAGAAACCACTGACAAACTGAATGCCGCCCAGGCCCAGCTTGACGAGGTCCAGGCCCAGCTCGACAGCATCGCCAATGAGTATGCGGTGCTGGCCAACAAAAACGCCCAGACCCTCAACGATATCGAGGGCGTACAGGGCCAGATTGACAGCACGCAGGCGCAGATTGATGAAAAGAAGGCCGAGCTCAAAAAGAAGCGCAACGATCTTTCCGATCGCGTTGCCGCCAGCTACAAGTCGGGCGGCACCAACATTCTGTCGCTGCTACTGGCTTCTGGCTCATTTGAGGAACTCGTCGCCAATGCGCACTATGTTGAGAAGGTCAACAAGAGCGACCGCGACGCCATCGAGGACATCCAGACCATCCAGGAAGAGCTCGATGCGCAAAAGACCGCGCTCGAGTCGCAGAAGGCCGACTTGGAGAAGCTCAAGGACCAGCAGACTGCCCAGATGCAGGACATGCAGGCCAAGCAGCAAGAGGTCCAGACCGTGCTGAGCGGTCTTTCCGAAGACGTCAAGGAGCTCATGGCTCAGCGCGATTCCGAGATTCTCGCTGCCGCCCAGGCTGAGGAGGCTGCCAAGAAGGCCGCCGCTGCCGCGGCCGCCGCGAACAAGAACAATTCCTACTCGGGTGGTTCGAGCTCGGGTGGTGGATCGTATGCGCCCGGAACGCCGCAGCAGAATGCCGGCTCGGGCAAGCAGCAGGCCGTCGTCAACGCGTGCTACTCCACGCCTTCGCCGGGTCAGAACTGGTGCGCGGCGTGGGTTACCAATGTCTTCCGTAACGCCGGCGTTGGCTACTTTGGCGGTAACGCGTGCGATATGTTTAACGCCTGGTGCTATAGCTCCGACCGCTCGGCGCTGCAGGTGGGCATGATTGTGGCTGACTCCTCGCATAGCGGCACCGGCACGCCGGGCCTGCTGTATGGCCATGTGGGCATCTATATCGGCGGTGGCATCGTCATGAGCAACGAGGGCGCCATTACATCGAAGTCGCTCGATTCGTTCATTAGCTTTTACGGTACAGGCTCTGGCGTGCGCTGGGGCTGGCTCGGCGGTATTGCGCTGTCGTAGCGGTGGCTTGAAATAAGTTGGTCCGTGGCTGCCCGAAAGGCATTAGGTTGCCTGCTCGGACAGTCCTGCTCGCACGGAGAGCACATTAAGTGCTCTCCGGCTCG
>URGY01000002.1 GCA_900547505.1 uncultured Collinsella sp. | reverse complement strand
GCCCGCTGAGCTGGGCCTATGCCGGAATCTCTCCCACAGAAACCACCGAAGAGCCACTTTTTTGACTTCTTCGATCTGGGCTTGGAGCTCTTGGCCCGCAAGCTCAAGCAGGTGGTTGGCTTGCGCCAGGCGATCATGAGCATGCGCATACTCTGTTACATCCAGTCCGATAATGCGCTCAAAGAGGCGGCCCGAAACCATGACCTCGTCGTGCACAAATAGGCGAATCTCGGCGGGAGAAATCTCAATCACCGCGCGAGCATCACCAAAACGGTCCAAGTTAATCCGAACACGGTTCCTACTGCTTTCGGGCATTTGCATGCTAAGTTTGCGCAAGTCGTTCCATGTGTCGCTCATGTCACCTAGATCGGTGGGCATATGAAGTTCCACCAGGTTTTTGCGCATGCAGCGGTTCATGAGCAGCGGACGGCCCCTCGGGTCCAGATACAGGATGCCCACGGGAATCACGTTGATGGTCTCGATCGTCGAGAACGCGGTGATATCCTCCTGGCGGTTACGGACGTCCATCAAGAGCGCCGCGATGGAACGGAACAGGAAGAACGCTCCCTCTGCGATAAGGACAACGGTCCACGCCGAGCCCATGGCAAAAACCACCGGCGGTGTAACGGTGACAACAAACAGCAGCTCGACCAGCATGACGGGGCGACGATAGTGCACCATAAGCACCACGCCATAGGCAAAGATTGCGGCATTGAGCCACAGCACTCCGCCCATTGCCCTGGCGCAAACGTCAAGCGGCGCCACCAGATACGAGCCAGACGACGCGAACAGGATAAGCGCCGAAACCACCAGGTGAACCACGAGGCTCGCCTCGTAGGCGCAAATCACCTTACGGTTATAGGACGAGCGGCGCGATGAAATGAGCGGGACGTGGATCGTCTGCAGACACGCAGCCAGGGCAAAGACAACATCGAGCGCAACGATTTGGGGAAGGATGAGCGAAATCTGCATCGTCACTCACCCGCCCTCGGCATCAAGACGATCATGCGCAGCTGGCCGGGCTCGCCCTCAAGGCGGTATGCCACGTTGCGCCCTTGCAGAGCGCTTTCGAGCTCTTGCGCAGCGGGCGTCTGCGAAAGATCTGCATCATCGTTGGAAAAAAGCGTGGCGCGCAGCTCGACACTGCATCGGTCATGGTCGCCCAAGTGATACATAAGCGCCGGATGGTCGGTGGTGTAGGCAAAAAACGCAAAGTCATACACGCAGTCGTACAGGGCGCTTACCGTACTGGCATGCAACGGGCGCCGTATGGCGATAATCGAGGCGCAGTCGATATCGATGGTGCGCAGGTCACTTGCGAGCTCGTTGGCAATGAGCTGAATGCGGTCGCGATCAAAACCGCTCTCCCCGTGCTGTGCCAACGTGAGCGACCCCTTGCGCTTGCAATAGGCGACGAGCATCTTGGCGCGCTGCAGCATGCGGTAGCGCTCGTGCGAAGACGCCTCGTCGGTCAACGGCGGCAGCGAGCTCAGCAGGTCGTACATCCCTTCGAGCGCGCGGGCAAGCGCTTGGTCCACGTCTTGGACCAGCAAGGTCTCGGCCTCTTGATCTGCCAAATGCGTCTTAAGGTCGTAGTCGGCGGCGAGCAGCTCGTTTTGACGCTGCAGCTCCATGCGACGATGTGCCAGCTCACGGTTAAGCTCGTTGAGCTCCGACACGTCTTGGGCAAGCAGGGCCGATCCGCCCAGCAGTGGAAAGGCACGGTACATCACATCGGGATCGGACGCCACGGCAAAGGCATGGGCGTGGCCGTGCTCCTGGGTCCGCAACTCCTCGCGCACGCCTACCGGCATTGGCTTTGACACCGGCGTGGCATAGACCTCCTGCAGGTCGCGCGTTAGAACTTTGAGGTCGAGCGGCAAGGTGTCGAAAATGCCGGCGATGTCGTGATACGACGGAATGACACCACAATCGAGACAGATTTCCATCGCCACCACGCACAGGACGCAATAGACGAGCGAAAAGTTGAGCTTCCATGCCCAGGGCACGCGCAACGCATACGAGATGGCAAAGAATGCGCCACCCAGCAGTACGAGCGCCGCCGTGCCCGAGAAACGCTGGATGCGAAAGGACGAGGACCGACCAACCAGGATAAAAAAGGTCACGAAGTTAAAGGCCGTCCACACTAAGACGGCGAAATAACCCCAGCCGTACGTGTAATCGTTGCTCCAGGTGTCGCTTGTACGGTCAAAGCGGAAGACCTGCTGGTGAAAATCGTTGGTGAGCACAAATCCGATAAGCAGGATGACCACAATCCACAGCGCAGCGCAGTAGCGGCGACCCAGGCGGTGTTGCTCCAGGCCCGCAAGGCGCAGACCACACAACTGGTAGAGCAGTGGAATGAGCGTCATGGGCACGTAGTACAGGTACCACAGCACGGTGGCATAGAACGGCGTGAACGACTTGTACTTGAGAATGACTTCGATCATCCACAGGGCGCAGATGGTGGCGATGGCAACAAGGCGGCGGCGCAACACATAGTCCAAACAGCGCAGATAGACCGATACGCCCCAAATCGAAAATACAATTGCGGCGACAAGCAGCGGGAGAGAGCTCGAATGGACGAGCGCATCCACGACCTCTTCGGACACCTCGCTATAGGCGGGCACGGCGTTAGAAAGTTTGGGGTCGAAGGCGAACAGCGACGGCAAGACCGCCAAAAGCATGAGGAACAGCGCGGTGATGGCGCCGGCGATAGCAAAGACGCGGTGACGGTACACCTGATGTGTTATGCCAACCAGGAATCGCGGCATGGCGAAGAGCCTGCCGCCCCTGGGATCCGCCACGGGAGCGGATCGGGCGGCCGCGTGGCCGATATGTCGCTCGCGGGTACCCATAGTGCTTTTAGTGTACCGACAGATGGGCCGAAAAAGCGGGCCGCATGTCCCAAAATCCGCAGACGGCAAGGCGCCCGGCAGCCTCCCCCGTCTGGCACTTCCCGATATCCGCCCGCCCCAAACCACCGCAAAGGAGACAGGCACCTTTGTGGTGGTTTGGGGCGATGCGCTAGTCCACGGTGATGTCGAGATTTTTGCCAATGAGGCCTACGTAGCCGCCCTCGGCAGCCTTGGGGCTGTCAGCATGGCAGAGAACCCACTTGTCGGCCTTCCAGTAGCAGTAGCTGTCACCGGCGGTAGGCATGTCGGTTGCGGCCTCGGGGCGCGGGCCGTTGGTGCCGGCGGGAAGCGCCACCATCACCTGGAAGCCACCGTCGTCGACCATGCACGGCGTGTAGTGGAGCGTGGTGTTGAAAACCTCGACAACCTTGCCCGCCGGCACGCGGAACGCCTTGACGCACGCGGTATCGAGCTTGCCGTCCTCGATCTCCCAGCGATGCGCCACGAGCAGGATAAAGTCGCGCGCGCCCAGGTTAAACTCGCTGGCGCGGTGATACTCCAGGCAGTTGAGACGCGTGTTGTGGCCGTTGCACCAGCCGAGCTGGAAGGGACGGCCACCAAACATGAGAAAGCCCAGTTTATCGGCATCCTTGACGCCCTCGAGCTCCGGCGCACTTGCAACGTACTTGCTGCCCTCGGGGATGGGCGTGGCAGAGAGCGCCTCGAGCACGGGCGACGTGAGCTCAGACGGAACGTCATCCCAAACGTTGCCATAGGATTTGAACTCGGGATCGTTGACAGAGTAGATATGCATGTTCACTCCTGTTCGTAAATGTGACTATACGAACATTCTAGAACAACCATGAGCGATTTTGAACGCTCGTCCCGACCAATCAACAAAAAGGCGCCCCCGCATAAGCGAAGGCGCCCAATGCGCGCGTTTTGGGCGATAAAGCCCTTACGCCTGCTGATAGTGCAGGTGCTTCTCGTCGATATCGGCCAGGTCGCGGTCGAGGTAGCGGCGCGCAAGCCAGTTGGCCATGGGGAGGTTCTGGTCCAGGTAGTTACCGCATTCCTCGGGAGCGGCACCGGGGACATCGCCCTCAAAGTCGGCGACAAACTCAAACAGCTCGCGGACGAGCGGCAAGATCTTCTCGCTCGTCAGCTCGCCAAAGACAATCAGGTAAAAGCCCGTGCGGCAGCCCATGGGGCCAAAGTAGACAATGCGGCTCGACCACTCGGCATGATTGCGAAGGAACGTCGCGCCCAGGTGCTCGATGGTGTGGCACTCGGCCGTGTTCATGACCGGCTCCTTGTTGGGCGTGGTCAGGCGCAGGTCAAACGTGGTGACGGCGGCGCCGGTCGCCGGATCGCGGTCGATGCGGCTCACATACACGCCGGGCTCAAGCAGCAGATGGTCAACGGAAAAGCTCGCGATGCGCTCCATGGCAGATCCTCTCGATAGTCAAATTGGGACGGGGCTCTTTTAGCTGGTTCGAATGGTCGCACCAATCATACCAGTCAAAAAAGCCCCGTCCCAAAAAGACAACTTAGCCCAGGACGCGGGCCATGCGCGCCTTGAACTCGGACAGGAAGCGCGGGGCGTCGACGGTCAGCGCCACGAGTGCGCTCTTGTCGGGGTCGGACAGACGGCGCTCATCGCAGATGGTGCGACCGCGGTACTCGCCCAGCAGATCAACACGCAGGTTGCAGCCGAGCGCGCCCACGAGCGTGGGATCAATCGCCACGGCAACCGCCAGCGGATCGTGCAGCGCGCAGCCACCCAGGTAGGGGGCGTTCATCTCGTACGAGCCAATGTAGTGCTCCACCATACTCGCAAACGCGCAACCGGCCATGGTGCCCGAGCCCGTCCAACCGGCAATGTCGCGACGCGTGAGCACCACGCGATGCGTCACATCCAGACCCACCATAGTGAGCTTGCGGCCCGAGCGCAGCACCGCGTCGGCTGCCTCGGGGTCGCTCGCCATATTGGCCTCGGCGCCCGCGCTCACGTTACCGGGCACGGTAAGGGCGCCGCCCATCACGACCACGCGGCCGATGGACATCATCGCCGCCGCATCGCGCTCCAGGGCGAGCGCCAGGTTGGAGAGCGGGCCAGTCGCTACGTAGACCAGATCGGGACCATAGGTGCGCGCGGCATCGATCAGATAATCGACCGCAGCGTTACCGTCGGCCGAGGTCGCCCCCACCGGCTCGTAGGGCGACGCGGGCACGCTCGCGCCGCCGATGCCGTTCTTGCCGTGAATGAGCGCGGTGGACGCCGGCGGCGTATAGGGCTCAGTCGCTTGCAGAGGACGGTCGGCACCCAGGTACACCGGAACCTCGGGGCGACCCAGCAGATCGAGCACCGCCAGGCAGTTGTGCGCCGATTGCTCGACGCGCACGTTGCCAAAGCACGTGGTAATGCCCACGAGCTCCACCTCGGGGCTCGCGATGGCATAGGCCAGCGCCATCGCATCGTCCACACCCATATCCAGATCAAGGATCAGCTTCTTGATTGCCATTGTTCTACTCCGCTTCTCCGTCTTTATCGTTTAACCAAACCAATGTTCAACTTCGGCGCGCGTGGGAATCGATTGCTGAGCGCCCAGGCGCGACACCGTCACTGCCGAGGCGCGAGCGCCCGCGGCCATGCACTCAAAGAGCGGCAAGCCCTCTAGTCGAGCCGCCGCCAACGCGCCGATAAACGTATCGCCGGCGGCCGTGGTATCGACTACCGCACTCGAAAGTGCCGGCATGCGCAGCAGCTCACCGCCATCGCCGAGCGTAACCGAGCCGGCACCGCCCAGCGTGATGACCGCAGCTCCGGCACCCCTAGCGAGCAGGGCGTTGAGCGCCGCGACGCAGCTTGCATCGTCCGCGGGCAAGATTCCCGTCAGCACCTGGCACTCGGTCTCGTTGGGACAGACCAGGTCGACCGCAGGCCAGACCTCCGCAGGCAACTCGCAGGCGGGCGCTGGATTAAAGACCGTATAGAACCCCAGCTCGTGAGCGCAAACAAGCGCCTCGGCCGTCGCCGCAAGGTCACATTCGCCCTGGGCGATAAAGACGCTTCCGGCAGCCGGGGCAATCTCGCTGGCGTCGCCGTCGAGCTCATGGGCCACCAGACGCCTCAGCGCGCAGGCCACATCCTCACCCGCAAGCGCATGGTTAGCGCCCGGCGACAGCACGATGCGGTTGTCGCTCTCACAGCGAATGATAGTCGCGGTACCGGTCTCCACGTCATCGAAACGTGTCACGAACTCAACGCCCACGCCGGCATCCTGGAGCCCCGCCACAAGCGCATCGCCAAAGGCATCACGCCCAACAGCGCCGATCATGCACGTGCGCGCACCCATGCGCGCGGCGGTGACGGCCTGATTGGCGCCCTTGCCGCCGGCGTTGGTGATAAACCCGCTGCCGCCGACGGTCTCGCCCGCACGCGGTATGCGCTCGCACGCCACCGAAAGGTCCATGTTCATGCTGCCGAACACCGCAACGATGCCGCGATCTGCCATGGAAACCTCCTCATCTGCGGGCCTTATGCCCACCGTCGGCCGTCGATCGTGCGCTCTCGCACCCCCTATAACTTTAGTTCACTTTGATGTGGACGCGCGCTTGAGCTTGCGCCAGCAGCAAGCATTCACAGGAGCAGGCAGCTACAATGAAGGCGTGCTGATTATTCTCGTCATTGGATGATGTTTTATGGAACAACTCTCGCAATCGGGCTCGCGCGGTCGACGCCGCACGGGCAACGAGCCGGCGCCGCACGAACGCGTGAAGGGCGAACGCCGTGCCAACGAACCGCGACGCACCGCGAGCCCCCATCGCGCTTCTGCCAACAACGCGGGCCGCGCCAACACTCCCGCCGCGGAGCAGACGCCTGCTCGCCCCAAGTCCCGCTACATCCCTGCACTCGACGGTCTGCGTACGCTCGCCGTCGTCGCGGTGGTGCTCTATCACCTCAACCTCACGTGGGCTCAGGGCGGCCTGCTCGGCGTCACGATCTTCTTTGTGCTTTCGGGCTATCTGATCACGCGTTTGCTGCTCAACGAAGTCGCTAAGACCGGACGCATCGACCTCAAGAGCTTCTGGATTCGCCGCATCCGTCGCCTGGTCCCCGCCGTGGTAACGGTAGTGTTTGTAACCTGCGCGCTGTGCACTATCTTTAACCACGTGATGCTCACCAAGATGCGCCCCGACATCCTGCCGTCGCTGCTGTTCTTCAACAACTGGTGGCAGATTGCCCAAAACGTCTCGTACTTCAATGCTCTGGGCGATCCCTCGCCGCTCACGCACTTTTGGTCGCTTGCCATCGAGGAACAGTTCTACCTGATTTGGCCGCCACTGTTGTTTGCCATGGTATCCATGCATGTGAGCAAGCCCAACACGCGCCGCGTGGTTCTGGGCCTCGCCGCGGTATCCGCCCTTGCCATGATGGTGCTTTACAACCCCGCCGCCGACCCCAGCCGCGTGTACTACGGCACCGACACCCGCGTGTTCTCGCTGCTGCTGGGCGCCTGGATGGCCTTTATCCCCGATCGCGACCTGGCGCCGGTGCGTCTCGCTCATCGTTTGGGGTTCAATCGCCTGGCTGGCGCCGCCAAGCACGGCAAGAACGCCGAGGGCAAGCCTGGCGAGAAGGCCGACGAATCAGCCGAGACCGCCCCGGCACAGCCGAGCGCCCTCGTGCGCTTTTGGTCCTCGCCCGCATCCATCGATGTGCTGGGCGTCGTGGGTCTGGTTGGCCTTGCCGCCATGGTCGCGCTCACCAACGGCTACACTGCGTTCCAGTATCGCGGAGGCACGCTGCTGTGCTCAATCCTCACGCTCATGGTTATTGCCGCCTGCGTGCAGCCCCAGGGAATGGTTGCCCGCGCGCTGTCCGCCGAGCCGCTCGTGTGGGTTGGCAAGCGCTCGTACAGCATCTACCTTTGGCACTATCCGCTGCTGTTGCTCATGAACCCGGTCGCCAACATCAACGATACGCCCTGGTGGCAGTACATTTTGCAGGTGCTGCTGGTGGTCGCCGTAGCCGAGTGCTCCTATCGCTTTATCGAAACGCCGTTTAGGAAGGGCGCCTTCGGCCGCACCGTCGCCGAGTTCCGCGACGGCACCACCACGCCCGCCAACTGGGCACGCGCGCACGTCCCTGCCTGCGCAGCCTGCACTGTCGTGTTGGTCGTTGCACTGGGCGGCCTGATCTTTGTGCCGGAGACCTCCGCGCTGAGCGGCGAGGGCGCCGAGGTTCTGAACAAGGAAGCCAAGAACACCGCGCCCGCCGACCAGCAGGCGGCCGACGGCACCGACAAGGACAACCACGGCTTCCCCGATGGCTCCTATGATCTGCTTATGATCGGCGACTCCGTGTCGCTGCGTGCCGTGGACACCTTTGAAGGCGTGTTCCCGCACAGCCATATCGATGCCGAAAAGGGCCGCCAGTTTGATGCGGGCCGCGCGACATTTGAGGGCTATATCCAGCAGAACCTTGCCGGCAAGATCGTGGTCTTTGCCCTGGGCACCAACGGCTTGGTAACCGACGACCAGATCGACGCCATCATGGCCGATGCAGGAGATAAGCGTATTGTGGTGTTTGTGAACACGCGCAGCCCGCAGCCGTGGGTTGGCTCTACCAACCAGGCCATCGCCAACGCCGCTACGCGCTACAAGAACGTGCGCGTTATCGACTGGTACGGATACAGTGCCAACCGCAACGACCTGTTCGATGGCGATGGCACGCATCTATCGACCACTGGCGTGACTGAGTACCTCAACTTGATCCACGACGCAGTCAAGAAGGACCTGCCCGCGCATCCCGAGGATCACGTCAACGATCCGCAGCCGGCAGCCGTCAAGTCTGCCACCGACGCGCTCGTCAATGCACTCGCTCTCAAGCCGCACAAGCTGGGCACCGACAAGTAGTCCGCAGCAAACAACCCAAAATCACTCTTTTCGAGCCGGCCCCAAGAGGTCGTGGGCAAAAAACAGGCCGCAGCCCATCGCTGCGGCCTGTTCGGAAGCAAAAGTGGGCGTTAAGCGCTGTAGCCCATCGCTTGCAGCACAAACATGACGACCGTGAGCACCGTAATCACGCCGATAGTCGCCCACGTGAGCACGTTCCACACGCTGCCGTTGTGGTTGGCGCCCATAATGTGACGGTCGGCGGCGATAACCACCTGGAACACCAGAACCACGGGCAGTAGCACGCCATTGATGACCTGCGAGGTCATCATAATCTGGAACAGATCGACGCCGGGCATAAGCACCAGCACGGCAGAGATACCGATGATGGCCGTAATGATGCCGCGATAGACCGGGGCCTCGTCCCAGCTGCGGTCGGCACCGCGCTCCCAGCCAAATGCCTCACAGATAGCGCTCGACGTAACGCCCGGCAGCACGCAGGCGGCCAAGAAGCTCGCCGCGACCAGGCCCGAGGCAAACAGCACCGTGGACCACTGGCCCGCAATAGGCTCCAACGCGCGGGCAGCATCGGCGGCATCGCTAATCTGAATACCCGCCGGGAACAACACCGTACCGGTCGTGATGATAATAAAGCCGGCAATGACATCGGCGGCAAGCGAGCCGCTCACGGTATCGATGCGCTGCAGCACGATATCGTCCTCGCCCGCGTTCTTATCGACCACGTTGTTCTGCGCCAAGAAGATCATCCACGGCGCGATGGTGGTACCGATCGTTGCGACCACGAGCGACACGTAGCTGGGGTCATTTTGAATGTTAGGCACGACCAGGTCGACCGCGACCTCACCCCAGTTGGGGCCAGCCATAAATGCAGCGACGATATAGGTCACGAACACGCAGCTCACCAGCAACAGAATCTTCTCGATGCGCTGGAAACTACCCGACATGGTAAGCATCCACACCAGCAGCGCCACCAACGGCACCGAGATGCTCGCCGGCACGCCAAAGAGAGCAAGGCCGCTGGCGATGCCCGCAAACTCCGAAATGGTCACAGCCGTGTTGGCGATCAACAGCGCCGCCATAGCAAGTACACTCTTGCGCACGCCAAAGCGCTCGCGAATGAGCGATGCCAGGCCCTTGCCCGTGACGCAGCCGCAGCGCGCCGCGGTCTCCTGCGTCACGATGAGCAGCACGGTCATGACGGGAAGCATCCAGAGCATCTTGTAGCCATAGCTGGCGCCCGCGCTGGAATACGTTGCAATGCCGCCGGCGTCATTGCCCGAAAGCGCCGCCAGCAGACCGGGACCCATAGCGCCAAAGATGGCCGCGATGGTCAACTTTTGCTTGGTGCCCGACTTTTGCTTGGTATTTTGCACGCGACCACCTAACCCATGACCGACATGGTGAGCAGCACCGCAGCGGCGCAGTACGCTACGCACGAGATCATGACGGCAATAACGTTCATGGCGGTGCCCGACGTGTTGAGGTCATGCTCGTCACGCCAGAACAGCACCATCAGGTAAATCACGGCACTCATGTTGCCAACCAGGCAAATGATGGCAGCGATATTAAAGCACCCGGTAAAGAGTTGCTCCTCAAACATGGGCGCATCGGGGAACGCGGCGGTGCGCACCAGCTGAGCGCACAGGTAGGTCACGAGTGACAGAATCAGGCCCATGCCCGTGCTCTGGAAGAAGAACCCCAGATACGGCTTGGGCTCGTCGTCGTGACCGTCATACTCCAGAAAGTAGTTCTTGACGAACGACACCATGCGCGAGGCCGCCAGCAGCACAAGCGGCATGGCGCACATGGGGAACACCACCAGATGCGCGGAGCCGAGCGCCGTTCCCAGCACGGTCGCCATGATGCACGACGCGATGCCCCATACAACAACCCAGTACTGGCGATGCACGAACCAGCTGAGCACGTTCGTCGAGTCATCCGACGCGCTATCGCCCGAGCCGACACCGGCGATCTGCAGGTCCTCCTGATGCTCCTCGGCGATAACGTCCATGGCGTCGTCGAAGGTCACGATACCCAGGATATGACGGTTCTCGTCGCAGACAGGGATGGCAACCAGGTCGTACTTGGTCATCTCGTCCGTCACGTCTTCCTGGTCCTCGTCGGGCGACACATAGACCAGGTCGCGATAGGCCAGCTGACCTAGCGTGGCGTCGCGGTCGGCTACGATCAGCGTGCGCAGCGAAAGCACGCCGGTCAGCATGCCGCTCGGATCCTCGGTATAGACGTAGTAGACGCTCTCGAAGTCCTCGTCGAGCTCACGAATCGCCTCGATGGCGTCACCGACCGTTGCCGTGGCGGGCAGGGAGACAAACTCCGAGGTCATGATGCGGCCGGCGGTGTTGTCCTCATACCCCAGCAGGTTACGAATCGCCTTCTCCTCCTTGACGCCCATCAGGCGCAGGAGCTTCTCGGCCTTCTCGTAATCGAGCTCGTCGATCAGGTCGGCGGCGTCGTCCGGGTCCATCATGGCCAGCATCGACGATGCGTCCGTGTCGGACAGGCCCTCGAGCATCTCGGTCATAAGCTCGTCGTCATCGAACTCCGAGATGGCCTCGGCGGCCTGGGCAGTATCGAGCTGCGCAAACACCTGCGCACGCAGGCGCGGGTCGAGCTGCTCGATAATGTCGGCGATGTCGGCAGGGTGCAGCTCGCCGAGCGTCTTGTGCGACACCGAGAGTTGAATGTTCTTGGTCGAGCGGTCGAGCAGGTCCATGTAGGACCAAGCGATGATGTCCTCACTGAGCGGCTTGCCCAGGTGCTTCATAAAGCCTTCGACGATATGCTCGAGCGCAGGGCTGATGGCGCGTAGCAGACCGCGGGCACCGACCTCGGCGCCCAGCAGGCGCAGCTGATTTTCGCCCGACATGGAAAACTTGATGTCATTTACGCGCACGACCTTCATGCCCTGCGTGTCGACGATCTGCTTGTTGAGCACGTCGCGGGCGAGCAGGAGTTCGGTCGGCTGCAGGTAGGAAAAACGGATTTCGGTGGCCGACGTCTTAAGGTGTACACCCGTCTCGTCGATACGGTCGACCCATTTGCGCCAGCTGATCATAAACGGCGTCTTGCCGGGTCCGCGGAACGCGAGCGACGTCACGTGCGGAAAAACTTCGCCGGTAGCAATGCCAAAATCGTTGACCACGCCGAGCTTTTCGCCGTCGACGTCCAAGACCGGCAATTTGAGCATCTCACTCAGATAATTCAATGGTGCTCCCCATCATTATTCCTCCGGACGCGGCCGCGCGTGCGGCGTCCGGAGGCTTCTGGATATGTATACGCATGCGCGGGCGGCACGCCGCTCGACGCTTACACCCCGTGCATGCGCAAAAAGCACCTGCATGGGGTCATCGACTGTATGGTCGAGGTTTGGATTTCACCTGTAACCTTTCTCTTGACCCTCATTAACCGCAGTAACTATAGCATCAGCATCGCCCTGCGGCATCGAATTTATGCGCTGCACATTGCAGGCATACCAAACACTGACGCATCCGTGACATAGCCATTGGGGACGTTCTTAAACGACTACCCAATGACTACTCTGTGGTGTCGTCGTCCTCGGCAAGTTGGGGGAACACGGCGTCCTTGGGCATGGTGACCTTCGTCAGCGAGGTGAGTTTTTTGCTCAGCGACGTGTCCGTCTTGACCAGGTCGCTGAGCGTCACGATCTTGTAGCCGTCGGCAATGAGGCCGTCGATAATTTGCGGCAGCGCCTCGAGCGTCTGCTCGGCGCATTCGTCTCTATCGGTAAGCAGCACGATATTGCCCGGCGTCACCGAATCGAGCACCGTCGAGACCTGTTCGTCGGCACCGTTTAGCAGCCAGTCGCCCGAGTCGATATTCCACGAGACCACGGCGGAGACCAGGTCCATCGCATCAATCCAGTTTTGCTCGTCAAAGGCAGCGTAGGGAGCACGCAGCAGCATCGTCTTCACGCCGGTCGCCGACTTAATCGCGTCGGTGCCTTTCGTGATCTGTTCGCGTACCGCCTCACGGTCCTGACCCTTGAGCGAATCGTCGCTGTAGCTGTTGGATCCGATCTCGCACCCGGCATCGACAATCGCCTTGGCCGTGACAGGCGAGGCCTCGACCGCATCGCCCGAAAGGAAGAACGTCGCGGTGACGCCCTTTTCCTTGAGCACCTGCAAGATCTGTTTGGTGGCGCCGCTCGGACCCTCGTCAAACGTCAGTGCCACGTACTTTTTGTTGCCCTTGGGCGCCACGCTGGCGCACGCAACGACGCAATCGGTGGCGGGCACAACCTCGCCGCGGTCCTGCGTCTTGCCCGACTGCTCACCAACCCACACCTCGGAGCGGCCCTGGACGCCCCACGTCTGCACATACTCGATAGCGCCCGTACCCTCGACCTTGAGTTTGGGCTCGATAACCGTAGCCTGAACCTCGTGCTTCTCGTAGGTGTTACGGCCATCCTTGACCGTCACCTTCTCGCCGCCCTCAAGTTCGCGGCTATCCCATTTGCCCTGCTTCACGCGCTTGCCGTCGACCTTCACCGACAGCTTTTCGCCCCCATGGCGCTTGAGCACGCTGTCATCGACGGCCAGCAGGTCGCCTGCGTCGTAGGTGTCAGTCAACTCCTGGTCGTCGATGAGATTCTGCAGCGTAGAGCCCACACGCACCGCGGTCTTCTGGCCGTTGAGTTCCACGTCCACACTGCGGTTGACGTAGCCCACGACGGCAGCGATAAACAGCACGAGCGCGCAACCCACGGCGATGAGCGCGTAGGGCAGGCGAGACGAACGACGGGGCGTACGGCTGTTGCCGATGCGCGCACTGCGGTCGCTAAACCCGCGGCTATGGTTGAGGTACATCGCGCCGGGCTTACGGTGACGCTTGCGCTGACCGCTGGGCAGCTGCCCCAGGTCGCGGCGCGCCGTCGGACGCGCACCCGAACGCCCGTTTAAGTTGGATCCGTTTTGGCGCATGTGCCCTCCCCCATAAACACAGCAAGCCGGAGCAACAGGTCTCCGGCTTGCCTCCCATCATTTGGTACGTCGCTATTTTGTAGCTTTTGACGAGCCTCCGCTCGCCTTTTGGTATTCATCCTTAAAGGCCTTGAACATGCCGCGCGTCTTGCCGAGCTGCTTGCCCAGCGCGCGACTACCCTTGTCCACGGCAACCGATCCCTTGTCGTCGAGCACCTTGGCGCCCTTTTTGACCTTGTCGCCCACCACGACGCTGGCCTCGGCAGCTTTGGCAGCCGCACCGCCCGAATACCCGAGCGACTTGACCTCGTCCGAGACGACCATCGCGCCGTTCTCGTAGCCGCGCAGCATCGTCGGCGGCACCTGCGTGTCACCAACCAAAACACTCGAAGCAGCACCGGCGGTCACATAGAATGCCTGCACGATGCCCGAGCGTGGCTTGAACTCAACGTCCGAGCAATAGCCCACGACGTCGCCCGATTCCGTGCGCACGTCCATACCGACCCAGATGATGCAATCGTCCAGGTTGATGTCGAGGCGCTTGGCAGCGGCGGTATCGTACGTGTCCTTGACGTCATCGACCGCGATGGCGCCCTCGTAGACACCAATGGCGTCGAGCGCTACGAATCGGTCGGGACGCTCGATCATGCCCGCGATATCGGACTGGCGGACCATAAAGCCGACCACGCGCGTACCGCCCGGGGTAAAGACCGGAAAGTGAATCCTTCCGAGCTTTTTAGGGCTGCGCGGCGTGCCGTCCTTTTTGGTGCGCTTGTCCTCGGTAGGCTTGCGATAGATCTTGGCGCCGACAAAATCCCCGGCGCGCATTATGCCTCGGTCGAGGGCTCCGCAGCCTCGGTATCAGCCTCGACGGCGTTCTCGACCACGACGTCGGCGGCGGGCGTCACGTTGCCGCCCGAAATGGCGTCGTTGAGCTGCTCGCGCAGCTGGTCCATGCGCTCGCGGGCCAGGTCGACCTTGGCGCGCAGGTCGTCGGTCTTGGCGTCGACCATCGGGCCAAAGTCATTCACCGCAGCACGGGCCTCCTCGGCGCTGTGCTCGTAGGTGTCGCGCATATTGTCCCAGGCGTCGTTGGCGATATCGGCAGCCATGGCGCGGGTCTCGGCGCCCGAGCGCGGGGCCAGAGCAACGCCGACAATAGCGCCGGCAGCGGCACCAAAAAGTGCGCCGGAGACAAAGCTGAAAGTCTTACCCATGATCATTCCTCTCCTGCGGGCACGTCGGTGCCCACCGTTTGAATGCTGTCCATTATACCCGCAGCGCATCACTTGCCGCTCCGCTCATCTGCGTACGGCAAAGGCGCAGGTACGTGATGGTGATAAACGCGTAGGCCTACTCCTGAGGCATAGCCGGCATGGCCACCGTGGCACCCGGGTCCTCGCCGGCGCCGTCCACGAGCGGCAGGCCGCCCTCATGCGCAGGTCCTGCCGGAACCGTCGCCGCACCGCCAAAGACGGCAGCGGAGGCCTCGTGGTTCTCGGCAACCGCGCCCTCGGTATCAATCGCCACCTGGGGCTCGTCGTCAAAGTTGGGGACACCCTGGGGCTCGGTGGGAACAGGCTCGGCGGTCGCATCGGCAACGGGCTCGGCGTCGACCGGCACATCGCCCTCATCAGCGCCCTCGTCCTCGGCAGCATCTTCGCCGTTCGCAGCGGCGACGGCCTCGTGAGGATCCTTGCCCTCGGCCTCGGCGCGCATGCCCAACACCAGGTTGCGCAGACCCGCGACCGTGCCTTCCACGTCGGGGGCAGGCTGGTCGGCGTGCAGGTACGCCCAGTCCATCATAAAGGTGGCCGACGACAGCGCACCAATGGCCAGTGCGTCGTCGGGGCACGAAAGCTCAACCTCAAAGACGCGCTCGTCGTGCTCGCTTACGCGCGTGCGGCCGCACGAGATGCTACCGGCAAGACCGGTCTCGTTCATGAGCTCAACCGTCACGTGCTCCAGCAGGTGGCAGAGCTCGGTCTGACCCATGCAGTCCTGGAACTCGCGACCGGAATCACCCAGGCACAGGTGCTTGGCAATCGCCGGCACCAGGTAATACACGCGCGCCGTGGCCTCGATATCCTCCGAGGTCATGAGCGGCATGCCGGGGTTCACCAGCACATGCGCGCAGATCTTGTCCTCGCTGACGGTGACCTTAAGGATGTTGAACAGGCCTGCCATAACTCTCCCCTACTCTTCCTTGTCCTACTCGTCGCCGTCGTGCGGATCCACAGAGCCCGCACCCGACGCCGCCGGCTTCTCTGCCGAAGACTCGGAATCCTTCTTATCGGTTTCGGCCGGAGCGATCACGCGGATGAGCGAGATGCGCTGGCCACGCATCGACTGCACCTTGAACTTGTACCCCGCGACCTCAAACACCTCTCCGATGTCGGGCACCGAGTCACAAAGCTCCAAGATCCAGCCGGCGATGGTTTCATAATCATCGCTTTCCTCGAGCGGCCAACCAAGCTCAATCGCGTCATCGCACGAAAAACGCCCATCAACGAGCCACTCGCGGCGCGAAAGGCGCGTGAGATACTTGTTGTCGGGGTCGAACTCGTCCTCGATCTCGCCGACGATCTCCTCGACGATGTCCTCGATGGTGATAATGCCGGCCGTGCCGCCGTACTCGTCCACGACCACCACGATCTGGTCGTGAGAGGTCTGCATCTCGGACAGCAGCGGCAGGATGTCCTTGGTGTCGGGTACAAAGGTGGCGTCGCGCAAATAGCTGGCGATGGGCTGGTCGCCCTTGCCGTCGAGCGCGGGCTGGATCAGGTCCTTGATGTGCGCGATGCCCGCGACGTTGTCGGGATCCTCGTGATAGACGGGGATGCGGCTGAAGCCGGTCTGGCGCATGGTGGACAACACGTCGGCGACCGTCTCGTCGTCCTCGCACATGGTGGTGTCCACGCGCGGCACCATGACCTCGCGGGCAACGGTGTCGCCTAGGTCGAAGATCTCGTGGATCATGCGCTTTTCCTCGTCGAGCAGGTCGTCCTGCTCCGAGACCATGTACTTGATCTCCTCCTCCGAGACGTTCTGGCGGTCGTCGGCGCTCTTGATGCGCAGGATGCGGGCCAGGCCATCGGAGCAAGCGCCGGTCAGCCACACGAGCGGACGGGCGATCTTTTGGAACACGGAAAGCGGGCCCACGACCTGCTTGGACACGCCCTCGGCATTGGCCAGGCCGATGCGCTTGGGGACGAGCTCGCCGATCACGATGGATACGAAGGCGACCGCGACGGTGATGATGACCGGCGCCAGGCCGCGCGCGATGGCGGAGAGCGGCGCGATGCCAAAACTCATGAGCCACGTGGCGAGCGGGTCGGACAGACTCGTCGAGGCGACGGCGGACGAGGCGAAGCCCACGAGCGTGATGGCGACCTGGATAGTGGCGAGCAGCTGGTCGGAGTCGGCAGCTAGCTTAATGGCACGCTCGGCGCGTTTGTCGCCTTCCTCGGCCTCGTGCTCCAGCACGGCGCGCTTGGCCGTGGTGAGCGCCATCTCGGACATAGAGAAGTAGCCGTTGATGAGGGTCAAAACGAGGGTGGTGATAAGGGAGATGGTTATGTCCATCGGGAGTTTCTCGAACCTCCAAGATTCGGGACGTCGGATTAAAACGTTGACGGCGGATACGGCAATTGCACCGGCGCCCAAACAAGGACGCGGGCGCGCAGGCGTGGTCGCTAGATTACGAAGAGGATCACCGCCATGAACTGGAAGATGCTGCCGGCGAGTACCCACAGGTGAAACACGCTGTGCAGGTAGCGCACGTTTTTGGCGATATAGAACGGCACGCCCGCGGTGTAACACACGCCGCCGACGGCGAGCAGGGCAAGTGCCACGGGGTTGAGCAGCGCCACAAGTTCGGGCAGCTTAAAGACAACGAGCCAGCCCATCAGCAGGTAAACCAGGCCGCTTACCCAGTGCGGTTGACGCTCGCGCATAAAGCACTCGAGGGCGATGCCGATAATGGCGATGGCCCATACGGCAAAGAACAGCGCAGGGCCGCCGTCGTTTGCGAGCGTGATAAGGCAAAACGGCGTATAGCTGCCCGCAATGAGCAGGTAGATGCAGCTGTGGTCGATGATGCGAAACACGCGCTTGGCGCGCGCGGGCTGAATCGCGTGGTAGAGCGTGGAGGCCAGGTATTCGAGAATAATGCTGACGCCATAGACAATTGCCGCGGCCATGTGGGCCGGGCCTCCGCCGCGCAGGGCGGCGAATACGATCAGGAGCACCAGGCCCGCGATACCCAGCAGGCAGCCGACACCATGGGTGACGGAGTTCATGATCTCCTCGCCCACCGTGTAGTGTGGAACGGCCGCGGTCTTGGGTCGCGGCTTAGAACTGTCGCTCGAATCGGACATGCCGGTTACATCCTCCAACGTAAAGAGTTCTCAACACTATATCAAAGCGTCTAGGTACGTGCGAAATTTGCACCATACGTGACCCTTTGTTTACCCATTCTTTGTCTGTTGACGCATCAACGGCGAACGTCCATAATGCGCTTGCATTAAATGTTGATGTATTAACATCTTATAGGAAAGCTTCTTATGTCTCAAAACGCACGTTCCCATCGAAAGCTCAAGATAGCCGGCGTCGTTGCGCTGGTGCTCGTTGTCGCGCTGCTGGGGTTTGCCGGCAACTTCTTGTTCGACTTTGCCCTGAATCCCCGCGCGCCATACACCATGAAGATGATGCAGGACGGCAAGGACGCCGAAAAGGGCGAGCAGATGGACGCCGAGGAGGGCGAGGCGCGGGCGTGGTTTAAAGAGAACCGCGAGAGCAGCAGCCTCACCGCGGACGACGGGACCGAGCTTGCCGCCTGGTATTTTGCTGCGTCGGAGAGCACGCACGACTACGCCGTCTGCCTGCATGGATATACCAACGAGCCCATCGGTATGGCCCGATACGTCAAGCGATTCCACGACCGCGGCATGAACGTACTCGCACCCGCCGCCCGCGCCCACGAGCGCTCCGGCGGCAACTATATCGGCATGGGCTGGCCCGAGCGCCTTGACATCGTCGCATGGATCGAGCGAATCGTTCAGGCTGACCCCGAGGCACGTATCCTGGTCTTTGGCGAGTCGATGGGTGCGGCAACCGCCATGAACGTCGCGGGGGAATCTCTGCCCGCAAACGTGAAATGCATTATCGAGGACTGCGGTTATACGAGTGTTTGGGACGAGTTTTCCCTGCAGCTCAAGGACGTGTTCGGCCTGCCCAGCTTTCCCTTGCTTGATGTAGCAAACTTAGTGTGCAACGTGCGCGCAGGCTACGACTTTCATAAGGCGAGCAGTGTGGAGCAACTCAAACACGCGACGGTTCCCATGCTGTTTATCCACGGCGACCAGGACACCTTTGTACCGTACAGCATGCTCGACCAAAACTACGACGCGTGCGCCAGCAAGGTCAAGCAAAAGCTCACCATCCATGGCGCCACCCACGCCAAGAGTGCGCAAGTTGACCCAGAGC
The DNA here is from genome assembly GCA_900547505.1 of uncultured Collinsella sp. Taxonomy (GTDB): domain Bacteria; phylum Actinomycetota; class Coriobacteriia; order Coriobacteriales; family Coriobacteriaceae; genus Collinsella. Next base: position 7,530 of record URGY01000002.1, on the reverse strand, counting down.
TCTACTGGAACACAGTCGACAACTTCCTCGACGAGTATTTTTAGGCAAATAGTACGGTTTACTGGTCTATCTGACCCCCTAGCACTTCCAAAAAGCCGCCCGTGGGCACTGTGCTCACGGGCGGCTTTTGCTAACGTTGCGCTACAAAAGCGCTTGATATGTCCAATAGACAGGTGTTACTTGACCTCGATAAGCTCGTACTTGCTCGTGCCCAGGCCGATCTTCTCGGCATGCGCGATGCACGCGCGCCAGTCGGTGTCGGGATGCGTGATGCAGAAGGGATCCTTGGCCTGCTCGCCCTCCAGATGCTCGTGGTTATGCTCCATCTTGGCCGCGCTGTCGGTGAGCTCGGTGTTGGGCAGCGGCTCGGATGCCATGACGGCATCGGCGCAGGCCTGGTCGATGGCGACCGGGTCGAAGCTCGCGAACATGCCGATGTCGTTGACGATAGGCGTATCGTTTTCGGGATGGCAGTCGCAGTTGGGACTGATGTCCATGGCAAGCGAGATGTGGAAGCTCGGACGGCCGTCGACAACGGCCTTTGTATACTCGGCGATCTTGCAGTTGAGCACGTCGGCCGCGGCGTCATAGCCGGGCTTGATGCAGTCCTGGTTGCATGCCGCAATGCAGCGTCCGCAGCCCACGCAGCGATCGTGGTCGATGGTGGCCACGTGCACCGTGCGAGTAGCGCCGCTGGCAAGCTCGCGCTCGCGGGTGTCGTTGAACGAGACAGCGTCGTGCGCGCAGATCTTTTCGCAGGCATGGCAGCCAACGCAGTGCTCGGTCGCGACGTTCGGCTTGCCGGCGGCATGCTGCTCCATCTTGCCGGCGCGGCTGCCGCCACCCATACCCAGGTTCTTCATGGCGCCGCCAAAGCCGGCCTGCTCATGGCCCTTAAAGTGGGTGAGGCTGATCACGATATCGGCATCCATGAGCGCCTGACCGATCTTGGCCTCGTGCACGTACTCGCCGCCCTCGACCGGGACGAGTGCCTCGTCGGTGCCCTTGAGGCCGTCGGCGATGATGATCTGGCAACCCGTGGCATACGGGGTAAAGCCGTTCTGGTAGGCGGTGTCGATGTGCTCGAGCGCGTTTTTGCGGCTACCCACATAGAGCGTATTGCAGTCGGTGAGGAAGGGCTTGCCGCCCAGCTCCTTCACGACATCCGCGACGGCGCGGGCGTAGTTAGGGCGCAAAAAGCTCAGATTGCCCAGCTCGCCAAAGTGAATCTTGATGGCGACGAACTTGTTCTCAAAGTCGATCTGCTCGATACCGGCGCGACGGATGAGGCGCTTGAGTTTGTCGAGCTGGCTCTCGCGGGCATGCGTGCGCAAGTTGGTGAAGTACACCTTGGCGGGTGCTGCGGGTGCGGTTGCGGTCATAGATATATCCCCTCGGTCTATATGGCGTTACAGACATAGAGGATGGTACCAGTTAAAGCAGAGTTAAAGTCAAGTACGGCACCTAGTCATTGGGGACAGACTTAAATGACTGAAACACTCATTGGGGACGGACTTAAATGAGTGCCTCGCCGCCTGGCAGCTAGGGACGCGCCGTCACGTTTGTGGCGGCGCGCCTTGGTCTGGCGGCGCGTTCTGGCGTGGCCACAATCTGGTTTGATGGCGTGCCCTGGTGTGGCGGCGTTGGCGGCGTGCCCTGGCGTGACGGAGCGTCCTGGCGCGGACCGCTAGCCCTTTCGCGCGACCAGATGCGCGCGGAATCCCTTCTGTGCCTCGAGCTTGAGCGGGGTGAGCCCGGATTCCTCGACGAGCGCGCGTAGCTCGGACAGCTTGAGGATGCGCACGTCGCCATGGCCCAAGAGGCGTGCCAGCGGTAGCTCGATGTTGTTCATGAGCCAGACCGCGACATCGTTCGAGGTGTAGTCGCGAAGGACCAGTCGCCCGCCGGGCCGAAGGACGCGTGCTACCTCGGCGAAAAACCTCTCCGGATGCGGGTAGTGGTGGAAGCTGTTGGAGCAGAGCACGGCGTCGAAGCTCCGGGGCTCGAAGGGCAGTGCCTCCGCGTCTCCGACGACAAAGCTGACGTTATCGAGCTGCTTTGCCCGGGCGACGTCGATCATCCCGGGTGTGAGGTCGAGTCCAGTCAAGTGCTTGCTGGGGTACCGGGCGTGGAGCAGTTCTAGGACGGCTCCGGTTCCACAGCCCACGTCGAGCGCGTCCTCGAACGGTTCGAGCTCAAGCTCCTCGAGCATTTGCGGATAGTCGTCCTTGCACATCTCGTAAATGCCGGCATGGCCGGATTCGTAGACCTTTGCCGCCTCGGTGAACTCCTTGATGGAGAGCTGCTTGAGCCCCTCTGCCGATCTTGCCATGGGTCTCCTTCTGTTCGGGGAAGTCTGACGTTGCGCGCGTTTGCCCACGTCGGGCCTGGCGGGCAAATAACGCGGGGGCACCCTTCCTTCGGTTCGTGCCCCCGCGTGCGGGCGGTTCTCTATTCCTGGACCTTCAGCGCCTCGGAGAGGCTCACGCGCTTGATGGAGCGCGTGTGCAGCAGTGCCACGACCAGGTAGGTCGCAAAGCCGATTCCAGCGCACGCCGCCATGGACCAAGCGGGCACGTAGATCTCGATATTGCCGTTGTAGGCGAGCAACATCGAGCGGAAGATGGCCGTGAGCGAACCAATTATGACCGGCAGGCTCAGCACGAGCGACGCCACCACGCACAGCGTGATCGAGCGGATGTACAGATGCGAGATCTCGCCATCGCGATAGCCAAAGACTTTCATGTAGCTGATCGAACGGGCGCTATGGTCGATGACAGCCTTGGTCAGCAGGTACATAAATAGCAAGAAGATGAACACCGCGAGCCCAACCATCATGCCGATCATTTTGCTCATCATGCCGATGAACTGGTCGCCCACGGCACGCATGTCATCGGGCGTGGTGTCGCCGGCAAAGTAGCGAGCATCGAGGTCGAGCTTCTCGTCGCTCACATAGCCGTTAAAGTAGGCGGCGTCGTTGCCGAACAGCTCGTTAAAGTCGTCGATACTCATATAGATATTCATGTCCGACTTGGAACCCCAGGCACAATCCTTGCCCGCGCACTCAAGGGAATAATGCTCGTCCTCGTACTTGTCGCTGAGTGTGACCTTCTGGCCCTCGCTCCAGCCAAACTTATCGAGCAGGCCGCTACCAAAGACGACGCGCTCATCGCCGACGTTGAGGTCTTTCCAATAGCGCGAATCGGGCGAGATGCCGTAGACGGAAATCGTCTCTTCGCCATTACCATCGCCGCGGCCGTATTGCAGCTGGTAAACGGCATATTTCTCGGCCTGCGCGATTGCGCCCACGCCGTTATCGGTCGTGTTAACCGGGTGAATGTCGTCGTTGTCAGTGTCGATCTTAGAGGCCTTGTCGATCAGGTCGATAGCCTCGTCGCGGTCGCAGCCGAGGGCATCGGCAAGGTCATCGAGGCGCGCATAAAGCGCATCCTTCTTGTCCTGGACCTTGGCAAGCGCATCCTGCGCCGCAGTCAGGCTCTCGGCAGACGGAGATGCGGTCGCGGCATCGGCTGCCGCCTGCGCCGCATCGGCCGCGTCGTCAAGCTCGTCATCGGCATCCTGAGCGGCGGAAAGCAGCGCGCCGTCAACCGACTGCAAGCGCTCGAGTGCCGACCACTGCTCGCGCTCCTCGGCAGTACCCTCGAGCTCCAGCGGCGCCTTGAGCGTGTACTGGTGCTCGGCGACCAGGCTTGTCTCAAGGTTATCGGCGTAGTGCGTCATCGTGGGCAGAATTGCCAGGCCAAAGAGCAGCAGCAGTGAGGCAAACGCGATGCCCACGAAGAGCGTGGCGAAGTTGCCCAGATTGCGCAGGAAGATACGCAGGCGGAAGCGCGAGACAAAGCCCATGCGCTCCGGCAGCTGCAAGCCGCGCTTGGTGCCCGATTTGCCGCTCGCCTCGTGGCGAAGAAACTGCAGCGGCGTCTTGTCCATCTTGCGAAGCAGGCCCACCAGCGTGATGAGGATGAGCGCGGCGGCGGGAACCACGGCGCACTTCACAAAGATCTCCCAGCTCCAGTACACCTGGAAGGGCGGCAGGCTGTACGAACCGTAATAGAGGCTGCGCATGGGCTCGGTAAAGAACACAACGCCGAGCGCAGTGCCCAAAAGCGCCGCGACCACGCCCACGATGGCGGGAAGTGCCAGGTAGTGCAGCACGATCTCGCGACGACGATAGCCGCTGGCGAGCAGTGTGCCAATGATGGCGCTCTCCTCCTCGATGGTGGCGTCGGTAAGGACCACAAAGACAAACGCCATGATCACGATGATAATGTCGAGCAGCGTCATCCACATCATGGAGTCCCCGTCCACGTCGTCGCGCGCATAGCCAATGCCCTGATTGGAATCGACATCGATCAGATCGTCCACGCGCGCATCGGCATCGGTGAGCGCCTCGACCATATCTTGCTCGACATCGATGCGGTCTGCGGTGGAGAGATCGCGATCGGCAAAGGTGAAGGAGTAGGTGTAGGCGGGTGCGCCGCCGGCGTCCTCAAGCGCGGCAAAGCCGGCGTCGGTGACCTCGGCCACGCCATAGGTGATGGTGTTCACCGTAAAGTCCGAATTGTTGAGGAACAGCGCCTGGCTATCGGGCTGGGTCATGATGCCGCAAATGGTGTAGGCTCGGCCCTCGAGCTCGACTTTATCGCCCACGGCGAGGTCGTTGTTGGTAGCGAAGACACGGTCGATTGCCACCTCATCGTCCGTCTTGGGCTCCTTGCCCTCACAATAGGACGCGATATCGACTTTGGTGCGGTGCGCATAGGTGCGCAGCGTGCGCTTGGTGCCGTCGTCGCCGGCGGTCTTTTTGATGATGGCGTCGATGGAAAAATTCTTGTAGAGCGTGACGCCGCCGACGTCGTCGGCCGCGTCCTCGGCCGCCTTGAGCTGGTCTTTGGTGGCCTCGAAGGAGGTGGTCACGCGGCCGTCCTCAATCGTGTACGCATCGCGCATGTCGTCGATAAGGCAGCCGATGGAATGCGCTGCGAGCAAAAAGCCCGAGGTGAGAGCGATGCTTCCGCACATAAGCAAAAAGATGCCCAGGTACTTGCCGATATTGCGGCGCAGCTCGCGCGGGAGACGTTTTGCGAGAGGTGTCATGGCGCCGCCTACCAATCGAGCTCGGCGGCCGCGACGGGCGACTCGTTGAGCTCATCCTCGACGATGCGCCCGTCGCGCAGGCGCAGCACGCGATTGGCCATGCGCGCGATGGCGGCGTTGTGGGTGACAATGATGATGGTGCAGCCGTAGGTGCGGTTGACATCCTCCATGAGCTGCAGAATTTCCTTGGACGTCTTATAGTCGAGCGCACCGGTGGGCTCGTCGCACAGCAGCAGGCCCGGGTTTTTGACGAGCGCACGGCCGATGGCGCAGCGCTGCTGCTGGCCGCCCGAAACCTGGCGCGGGAACTTGTTGCGGTGCTCGTAGAGGCCCAGCGAGCGTAGCAGGCCGTCAATGTTGAGCGGCTTTTTGGACAGGTGTGCCGTGACCTCGATGTTTTCCTTGATGGTGAGGTCGGGCACCAGGTTGTAGAACTGAAAGACAAAGCCCAGCTCACGGCGGCGATACTCGCCCAGGTCGGTAGGCTTGAGCACCGTGAGGTCGCAGCCGTCCACCATGATGGAGCCGCCGTCGGCATCCTCCAGGCCGCCGATCAGGTTAAGAAACGTCGACTTGCCCGAACCCGAAGGTCCCAGCATGACGCAGATCTCTCCGCGGTTGATGGACGTATCGATGCCGTCGAGCACCGTCAGGCGCGCATCACCGTCGCCGTAGTGCTTTTTGAGATCCTTAACCTGGACGTAGGCTTCCTGCGTTGCCATGGTATCCCCCATTGTTAGCCTCATACTACTTTATGAGCGTAATAGTAAACCTTGGCGAACTATTTTGGAGCGAGGCTTGGATTTTATTTCAGACTAGGCGCGGGATTTGGCGCGTGAGAGGGCCAGGCCTACGGCGGCAATGGCGGCGGCGAAGAGCACGGTGACGCCCAGGTCGCAGGCGATGTCGCCCAACACGGTGGACGTCAGATCCGAAGCGAGCGCCTTGCCAATCGCGTCGTTCACCCAATACGTCGGCACAAAGTGCGCCACCGTCTGCACGGCCGAGCCCATCAGCGACAGCGGCATCCAAGCGCCGCCCAAAAACGTCATGAGCATGCCAAGCAGGTTGCCCACACCGTTAAGCAGCTCCTCGCGCGCACCCAGGCTCGACAGCGCAAAGCCAACGGCCAGAGGCGTGCACGCCAGGGCAAACGTCGCCGCCAGCGCCAGGCACACACGACCCACGCCGACCTCGGCAACCGCGCCGGCAAAGCCCACGACGCCCATCATGCTCGACACAAACCAGATGCAGACGGTGAGCACGGCGGCGGCCGCAAACACGGCAAGCGAGCGCTGGCGCTCGGAGATTGGGCCGGCCTCCATGCGGCGCACACGCTCGGGCTCGTTCATGCCCGAGAACACCAGTCCCACCGACACGATGACCGACGAGATGATCGCGTACGCGCCAAAGTTGAAGTACGACTCGAGCGTGGCGGCGGCAGTCGAGTCGACCTTGACCTGCTCGATCTCGACCTCGGCACGCTCGGTGGCCGCGTGTTCGGCAGCCTTGGCAACGTCGCCGTTAGAAGCAGCGGGCTCAAGCGCCGCCGCAGCGCCCGCGAGCGAGATCCAGCGCGAGGCCTCGGCAGACGAAAGCGCCGCCGCCATGGTGCCGGAACCGTAGGTCACGTCGAGCTTGGGCAGGGCCTCCCCCGCGCGGGCAGCCGCAACGAGGTCGTCCTCAAACTCCTCCGGGATAAAGAACACGCAGTCGGCGCTGCCCTTGGCACTATTGCTCTTGGAGAGCGCGTCCGCAAGATCGTACGTACCGTCGCCGATGCCCGTGACCAGCTCAAAACGCGAACCCAGATGCTTGGTAAGCGCACGCGAAAGGTCGCTGTCGTCGCGGTCGACCACGATCACGTTGGCGTCGTAGGGCTTGTACTCGGTGAGCTGCGACGAGTTCCAGCTCACCGAGGCAGCAATGAACACGCCCATCAGCGAAATGAACACCGTGTAGATGAGCAGATAGAGCGGGTGCGCGAGCGCCATGCGAAGCGCGGTCTTAAAGGTGCTCATAGCGGCTCCTTCCAAAGATCAGCGTGGCGGCGGCAACGAACAGCAGCGCCATAAGGACCAGCGCACCGGCGCGAACGGCAAAGGGGCCCAGGTCCTCAAAGAAATACAGGCGGTTGAACATGTCGCAGATGAGCTTGACGGGGTTGAGCCAGCACTCGGCCGGGCAGGCGCGGGCGACGTCGTCGGCAAGCGCCATCGCCGGCTCGCCGTAGAGGCCGGCGAACAGGGCGCACGTGGTGGCAAAGCCCGTGAGGATGCCGGACTTGGACGCCTTGCCGCCCTTAACGGGAAGCGTGCCCACAAAGAGTCCCAGGCCCGTGGCGGCAAGCGCGGAAGCGGCGCCGCCCACCAGACACAGCCCCTCGCGCCCGCCAAAGTCGACGCCCACGAC
>URGY01000001.1 GCA_900547505.1 uncultured Collinsella sp. | reverse complement strand
TTTTTTCAAGCAGAAGACGGCATACGAGATGCAGCGTAGTCTCGTTGTCTCGGAGATGTGTATAAGAGACAGGCACCATGGACCGCAGCTTCCTCCTCCACCACATAGCCTCAAGCTTCGTAGGAATGGTCCAATGGTGGGCCTGGCACAACTTCCAAGCCCCAAAAGAGGACGTAGCCAAAGACTACCTCTCAGCCATAAAACCCCTCTTCGGCTAGACAGAACCCTCATCTTAAAGCCCCGCCCCAACCCAAAGCACAATCCATCCCAAAGTGTCGACAGCAGCCCAACGCCCCTACCAGCAACAAGCCCCTCCCATCCAAATTCAGATATATATGTTGGGTTGCTTGTGCGAACGCAACAAAGACCCCGCAGCTGTCCGCATGGGGTAACTTCCCAGCGCATTCCGCAGGACGCAAAAAGGCTCGCCGCACGAAGTGCGCAGCGAGCCTTTTTGCATGTCCGAGGACGCGCTGGGAAGTTACCCTATGCGGACAGCGGACAACTATGTAGCCTTGGACTAGAACATGCCCAAGAAACCGTGCACAAACAGCGCGGCCAGAGCGGCACCGACAAACGGCGCGATGCCAGGAACGAGCAGGCCGTACTTCCAGTTGTTGTCGGCCTTGTTCTTGATCGGCAGCACCTGATAGGCCATGCGAGGACCAAGGTCACGAGCCTGGTTCATGGCGAAGCCGGTGATGCCGCCCATGCCCATGCCAACAGCCCAAACGATCAGGCCGACGCAGATGGCGAGCATCAGGACGTTCTCGCCAGCACGGTTAGCAGCAGCAAGGATGGCGCTGATGAACACGAAGGTGCAGATAGCCTCGCAGAAGAAGTTGCGGGCATAGTTGGTGCCCTCGGTGGTGGGGTTGGTCGAGAAGATGTTGCGCTGAGCAATGGGATCGATGACACCATCGGAAGCCTTGAACTCATCGGCATACATCAACCAAGCGATTACGGCGCCCACAAAGCCGCCGAGCATATCGGCAATCATGAAGGGGATGCAGCTGCTCCACGGCACCAGGCCTACGATGCACTGGGCAAGCACCATGGCGGGGTTCATGCACACGGCGCCGCCAAAGATAAACAGAGCAACCGAGATGCCAAAAGACCAGGTGGTGATGGCAAACATGTGGCCGGAGCCCTGATACTTGGTGCCCTTAAGCACGGTATCGCAGTGCACGCCCACGCCAAAGATGATCATGAGGGCCGTTGCGCCGAATTCGCAGAGGAGTTTGGTAAGCATAAAACCTTATCTTTCTTGTCGGTTATAAACGATTCGTTTAGGCCGCGTACTAGTGCTGAGCGACGACAACGCCCAGGCCATCGGGAATGACGGCCACCTTGGCATCGGCACCCTTCATCTCAAAGGCGAGCTTGAGCGCCTCATCGAGGGTGTTGACCGGCGTCATGTGCATATCCTTGATCATCTGGTGATCGCACAGGTCGGTGACCATGATCACAGGGTGATGCGCCAGGATGCGGGCAAAGATCTGGCTCGTCCACTGGTCGGGCAGGGTCTCGTCCTTAGGACGGTCGATGCAGGCACGCTCAAACTCCGCCGGATCGTTGTCGGCGATGTTGTGATAGAAGCCCTCGCCACCGTGACCGTCGGCACAGCCGGCGACGTCGATGATCACACCGCCCTCGGGAAGCGTAGCCTCGGCAGAGCACATGCCCTTCACGGCCTGGTAGATGTTCTGGTCGAGCGGGTAGCCGCCGTTGGTGGTAATGGCAATCTCGCACTCGACGGGCTCAACGCCGGCAAGGCTCTTCACGAACTCGCAGCCAGCCTCGTGCGCCTTGTGGATGTCGCCGGCAAAGGAGCCGATGACCTCGTGCTTGCCGTTGAGCACCACGTTGAGCACAAAGGCAAGGTGAGCCATCTCGGCGGCAGCAAACATGTCCTCGCTCACGTGGTTGTGGCACAGGTTGCCGGCACGCGAGTGGGAATCATTCACAAACTGACCGTTGTGGTTGTACATGATGGTCTTGTAGCTGGCGATGCCAGGCAAGACGGACTTGCGGCTACCAGAGAAACCGGCAAAGAAGTGCGGCTCAATAAAGCCCTCGGCAAGCAGCAGATCGCAATCGGCGGCAATCTTGTTGATGATGCAATCGCCACCAGAAGGCAGGGTGCCGATCTTTTTCATCATGCTGTCGTCAGTCGCGACGTGCATAACGATTTCCTCGTTGGTAACAATCTCCTCGCCATACTTGTTGACGAGTTCCTCATGCGTCGACGGACGGTGCATACCCGTAGCAACCAAAATACGCACTCGAGCCTCGGGCGCAGCGGAATGGATGTGATGCAGCAGAATAGGCATCGTCACACGCGAGGGAACGGGGCGCGTATGATCGGAGCTAATAATGACGATATCCTTCTTGCCAGCACAAAGCTCCTCGAGCGAAGGCGAGCCATAAGGGTTGGCAAGTGACTCCTCTACCAGCTCTTCCTGTGATTTTGTAGTCTTAAACTCGTTTTGATGACCTTCCATCACACCCGCGAAGTTCTTATCCTCGAGCTCCAGATGCAACGTCTTGTGGTCAAACGGCAGTTCACATTCAAACAATGACGAGCGCCCTCTTCCTTTCAACTGACACACTAGATAAACCGTTGGAAGGATACGCCGCTCACCGAAAAACACCACCGTCCACCGACTCATTAACACAACGTTCATATTTGACCCACAACAAAACGGCCGCGATCCCAAAGGGAACCGCGGCCGCCTGTCAAAGACACTATAGGCAGGATGATTTACGCAGCGCCGAGGCAAACATCTACCCCGAGACGTTCGCACGTAAGCCATTTTGCATAAATGCGTTAATTAATTGCATAAAATGGCGAATGGATTTCTAGCCGTAAGATCGCGCGAATTTTTGTGGTGTAAGAGGGGGGGCCGCGTCAGCGCCCCCTGCGCCTAAGGCTATTCCGCAACGCCGTGGCGGTCAAGGACCTCCCTTATGACCTCGTGCGCGGCCAGCCTGACCGCCTCGAGCCTCTCGCCCTCGAGCGGTTCCGGGGCCGGGGCCGGGGCGGACGCGCGGGCGGCCGACTCGGGCGCGGCGACCCGGTGGGCGGCCCACCTGCCCTCCTCTCCGGCGAGCACCGCGCACACGAGCCGCATCATGGACGCCTCGGAGGGGAACGACTGCACCGAGCGGTACCTCCTCTTGATCTCGCGGTTCGCGCGCTCCTGCACGTTGTTCGTCCTGATCTTCTGCCAGTGCTCGCGGGGGAAGGACATGAAGGCGAGCGCGTCCTCCCTCGCGCCCTCGAAGACGTCGCCGGCCGCGCGGGAGAGGGCGCGCACCCTGGGCGCCGCCAGGTCCCACGCCGCGCGGGCGACGTCGGCGTCGGCCTGCCCCGCGCACGCCCGGACCAGGTCGGCGGCGAGCGCCTGGCCGGCGAGGTTGTGGACGTGGCCCCTGATGTCGCGCTGGAGGTGCGTCAGGCACCGCTGCCAGGAGCAGCCCGGCAGGACCCTGGAGACGGCGGCGACGAGCCCCGCGTGGGCGTCGGACACCGCGAGCCTCACGCCGCGCAGGCCCCTGTCCCTGAGGGAGCCGAGGAACTCGGACCAGGCGGCCTCGCTCTCGCTGTCGAAGCAGGCGCAGCCGAGGAACTCCTTGTGCCCGGAGGACGACATGCCGATCGCCGTGACGAGCGCGACGCTCGCGTAGCGCCCGCCGGTCCTGCACTTCATGTGGGTCGCGTCGAGCCACACGTAGGGGTGCTCGCCCTCGATCGGCCGGGTCCTGAACGCCTCGGCCTCCTCGTCCAGCCCGGCGCACAGCGCCGACACCTCGGAGCTGGACAGCGACGAGACGCCGAGCTCCTCGGCGACGAGCCCGACCTTGCGGGTGCTCACGCCAGCGACGTACATCTCGCGCACGAGCGCGACCATGGACGCCTCGACGCGCGTGTAGCGCTCGAGTATGCCCTCGGGGAAGTAGGTCCCCTCGCGCAGCTTGGGGACCCGCAGCTCGAGGTCGCCGAGGGAGGTCGACAGGGACCTCTCGCGGTAGCCGTTCCTGCTGTTGACGCGCTCGGGCGACCTGGAGCCGCGGGGCGCGCCGCAGGCCTCCTGCGCCTGGGAGTCCATCAGGGCGTTGACCACGGACTGGATCACCTCCCTGCCGAACTCCCTCAGGTCGTCGCACCGCGAGAACAGCGCGAGCAGGGCCTCGGTCTGGGGCCGGTCGAGGCCGAGCCCCCGGTCCGGCTGGGATAGAATGTCGCTGTGGGCCATCGTCTTTCCTTTCGTCGAATATCTAGGCACTGACGATTCTAGGCGATGGCCCTCCCTTGCTTCTTACACCACGACTGCGCGCGCTACCGACCGGGGTGGACAGTTAGTTCAGATACGTATAAATCCTAGAGCTGAATCAGGCACGAACACCCCTGTTTCAACTAATTTGGGCTCCTCGAGACCATGTAAACGTCCCGCTCTCCCTTCCAAACACCCATTCGAGCCCCATCCCAATCAAAAATTGCTCAAAACGCATCCCAAGCTGCCCCAGATTTATACGTATCTGAACTAACTGTCCAGACCATTCCGAACCAGGCCTCTTGTCAGCCCCAAGTGATCCGTTTTCCTCCGTCCCCAACGGATCAATAAGAAAAGAGGGGCTGTCCCACACTTGGCGGGACAGCCCCTCTGGCTTCGGCATATGCGAAACGGCTCGCTAGTAGCCCTGGCCGTAGCCTTGACCCTGGCCCAGGCCCTGCTGGCCCAACAGCTCCTCCAGGTACTGGCGCAGCTGCTCGTCGGTAATACCGCCGTTGCCGGTGTCGGTCGAACTGTCGTCCTGCTGCTGGTTCTGCAGCTCCTCGTCGGAGCCCAGCTCAACCGTGACCTTCTTCTCTTCCTTGCCGCGCATAAGCGTGATCTCGACCTTCTCGCCCACCTCGTGGCTGCGCAGCGCGATGATCAGGCCATCGGCGCTCGTGATCTCGTCGTCGCCCAGCTTGGTGATGACGTCGCCCTCCTGAATGCCGGCCTTGGCAGCAGGACCATCCTCAACGACGCTCGCCACATACGCGCCGCTATCGGTGCTCAGCTTGTTGGTGCGGGCGTTGAGCGCGTTGACGCTCGAAAGCGTAGCGCCCATGTACGGATGCACCGGCGTCTTGCCGTCGATGATCTGGTCGGCAATGTTCTTGGCGTAGTTGACCGGAATGGCAAAGCCCACGCCCGAGCTGGAGCCCGAGTAGCTCTCGATGAGCGAGTTGATACCCACGAGCTCGCCATTGTCGTTGACGAGCGCGCCACCGGAGTTACCCGGGTTGATGGCGGCATCGGTCTGGATCATGTTGGCGTAGATGGTGTTGCCGCTGGTAGAGCTCATGGCCGTGGAGCGATACAGCGCCGACACGATGCCCGTGGAGACGGACTGCTCGTTGCCGAACGGCGAGCCGATCGCCATGACCCACTCGCCCACGTTGAGCTTGGAGGAGTCACCGATCTCGATCGGCGTGAGCTTGGAGGCGTCGGCGTCCTTGAGCTTGATGACGGCCAGGTCGCTCGAGGCATCGTTGCCCACGAACTCGGCCTCATAGGTGGTGCCGTCGTCCATGGTCACCACGTACTGGTCGTAGCCGTCGACCACGTGGTTGTTGGTGAGAATATGGCCCTCGGTATCGAGCACCACGCCCGAACCGACGCTGCCCGAGCTATCCGACTCATCAGCAGACTGCGAAAGCGAGCCGTTCTGGCTACCGCTCGAAGTGGCGGTGATGGAAACGACGGAGGGCAGGGCCTTGGCAGAAACGGCCTCGGCAAGTGTGGTGTCCTCGGAGTCGATTGTAATCTTTTGCGTCGACGAACCCGAAGCACCCGCCGTCACGGCATTCTTTCCGCCGCCAATGTTGAGCGTGCCACTCATAATGAGCGCGATGACCAGCAGGGCGCCGCAGGCACAGCCGGCGAGCGCCGTAATAAAGATCGGCAGCTTTTTGGTCTTGGTCTTGACCACTGTGTGCTTGTTCACGACCTGCTGGCTGCCTAGCGGCTGGCCGGTCTGTGTGTCGTAGGCCTGCACGTAGGGAATGTTACTGCCAGCAGGCGTCGACTCCACCTGCACACGCGGCTGCTGCTGGGTCTCGCCAGCGTTGCCCGCATCCTGGGGACGCTGGGAATCGTTCTCGCTCATGGCTGCGATCCTTTCGTCAAATAACCAAAGGCCCGCCAAACATGTGGCGGGCCATCATTGTTCACGTTGAGTTGTACCCCAATATGCGGGTGCACGTGTATGAGAACGCAATCTTTTAGGAAGGCTTAAGTTCTGCTGCAGGCCCGAAAGGAACCCGCACCTGCGTCAAAACCACCACAAAGGTGCCTGTCCCCTTTGTGGTGGAAATCTAGTCCTTAAACAGATAGCCTACGCCACGGACGGTGGTGATATGTGCTGCGATCTGCGGGCCCACCTTGGAGCGGATGCGTCGGATGTGCACGTCGACGGTGCGCGTGCCGCCGCAGTACTCAAAGCCCCACACGCGGTGCAGCAGCACCTCGCGGCTGTAGGCGCGGTTGGGGTGCGTCGCCAAAAAGCTCAGCAGCGAGTACTCCATCAGCGTCAGGTCGATGGGCTCGCCATCGAGCGTCACCTGGTAGGTAGCCAGGTTGATCTCGAGGTTATCGATGTTGAGCACATCGTCGGCGGCGACGGTCTCCTCCTCGCCCATCAGGCGCTGCGCGCGAGCCTTGAGCTCGTTGGGCGTCGCCGTGGGGCATACAAAGTCGGCATGCGCGTGATTCGGCAGACGCAGGGTGCCGAGCGCCTCGTCGTCGACAATCACCAACATGGGAACGCCGCCGCGGTCGTCGAGCCATTTGGCAATCTGATCGATGCGGTCGCTGCGGATGCCATCGGAATCGAGGATCAGCAGGTCAAAGTCGTGCGCCGCAGTCGGCGAATCGGGAGTAGCCAGGCTCACCTCGACACCCAGGGTAGTCGTCAAGCTGCGGGCAAACTCGTGGAAGCGCGTCGTGCGCGCCATGAACAGGGCACTCTTTTCGGACATATCGGCCTCCAAAGAAATGAGCTCAATCGTACTGGAACAAGCCAGCGCGATTAGGAGTTCGCCAGGTAGTGCTTGATCTCCCACTCGGTGATCGTAGACTCAAACTTATGCCACTCGTCGCGCTTCTTTTTGAGGAAGAAGCTATGGATATGCTCGCCGAGGGCATCCTTCATAAACTGCGAGTCCTCAAACACGTCGAGCGCCTCTTTGAGCGAACGCGGCAGCGGCGTGTAGCCGGCCTCGACCATCTGGCGGTCGGTGAGCTTGAGCGTCTCGGCCGTTGCCTCGGGCGGGAGCTCCAGCTTGCGCTCGATGCCGTCCAGACCAGCCGCCAACGTGACGGCGTTGACCAGGTACGGGTTGGCCATGGGGTCGGGGCTACGAAGCTCGATGCGCGTGGACAGCTGCTTGCCGGGCTTGTAGACCGGGATGCGAACCATGCTCGCGCGGTTGCGCAGGCCCCACGTGGCGTACT
Organism: uncultured Collinsella sp.; assembly: GCA_900547505.1. Classification (GTDB taxonomy): domain Bacteria; phylum Actinomycetota; class Coriobacteriia; order Coriobacteriales; family Coriobacteriaceae; genus Collinsella. The sequence continues at coordinate 20,652 of URGY01000001.1, read as the reverse complement.
GCGGCACGGAGTCGCCGCCCGTGGTGATGCGCTTGTACGAGTTGACCGTGGGGTTGGTGATGGCGCTGATCTCGCGCGCGTGCGCCAGGATGCCGGCCATGTAGTGCTTGGCGATATCGGAGAGATGGTACTTCTCGTCGTCCTCGCCCCAAAAGACGTTGTTGCCGTCGTGGTCGAATAGCGACTGGCACAGGAACATGGCGCTGCCGTCCTCGCCTGCCAACGGCTTGGGCATAAAGGATGCGTGGCAACCGCTCTCGTAGGCCTGCTGCTTAATGATGAGTTTGGCCGTGGTGATGGCGTCGGACATGCTCAGGGCCTCGGCGTGGCGCATGCTCATGCCGTGCTGCGAGCGGCCGGCGGCATGGAAGGTGTACTCCACGGGCACGGACATCTTCTCGAGCGTGAGGACCGTGTTGCGGCGCAGGTCGCGGGCGGCATCGCTCACCGAAAGATCGAAGTAGCCCACGTTGTCGAGCGGCTCGGGCGTGTGCTCGTCGGGGAAGTAGTAATACTCCAGCTCGGCGCCCACGTTGAGCAGATAGCCAGCCTTCTCGGCCTTGCGGAACATGCGGCGCAGGGCATCGCGCGGATCGCCGGCGAAGGGCTTGCGGTCGGGAGTGCACACGTCGCAGAACACGCGGGCAACGCCGTTGTGGCTCGGACGCCACGGCAGAATCTGGAAGGTCGAAGCATCGGGAAACGCCAGCATATCGGCTTCCTCGGGCGTGGCAAAGCCCTCGATGGCGGAGCCGTCAAAGCCAATACCCTCCTCAAAAGCGACCTCGAGGTCCTCGGGGCTAATGGCAAAGTTCTTGAGGCGGCCGAGAATGTCGACAAACCACAGACGCACAAAGCGGATGTCACGCTGCTCTACGGAGCGGAGTACGTAATCGATGTTCTGCTGGTTCATGTCGCTCCCCTTTCTTTCGGGCGGGTTTCGACTGGTCTATATCGCAGATACTATCGCAGAAAAATGTTTCCGCAGGGTTAAAGCGTATCAAGCGCTCAAAAAACGTGTGCGAACAGGCAGTTGCGATCGAGCGGCTAGCGCGAGGTTGAGGCGCGGTGTTCGATGTGGCCGGGAATCTCGATGCGCTTGGGGGCGAGCTTTGCGGCCTCGCCCACGGTGGTGGTAACAACGTCGATGCGCTCGGAGAGGCGCTCGACTACGCGCTCGGCAATGGTGAAGGTGTCCTGCGCGGCCGTGGTCACGCCGCCAAAGAGCACATGGTTCCAGGGGTAGTCGTCAAACGTCGCGATCTTGAGCCCCGCCGGCAGCGAGGGTCCCAGCTGTGCTAGCGCCTCGGTCAGACGCAGGAAGACCAGACCGTTGACGGCAATGAGGCCGAGCTTTTTGCCCGCATAGTCGCGGATGGCCTCGTCCAAGCGGCCAACGCCCGTGGCACCGCCGTCGGCTAGGGTGACGACCTCGCCCGCAAGGCCGCGTCGCGAAAGCTCGTCGGCAAAGGCCTCGGCGCGCTCGCGACGGACGGGGCTGTCGTCGCTCGCCTCGGTGAGCATGCACAGGCGCTCACAGCCCGCAGCGGCGAGCTCGTCTACCAAGCCGGCAACCAGCTCACGGTTGTTAGATGTCACCAGATCGACACCGCCATCGGCAACATCGCGGTCGAGCAGCACAACGGGCAGACGTCCCGCTGCCGCGGCGATCGCCTCGTCATTGCCTCCGCAGGTGTTGACGATCAGGCCGTCCACGCCGGCATCGATAAGTCTGGTGAGCGACTCGGCCTCCTTGGCAGGATCGTTACCGCTAATGGCGGTCATGAGCGAGCAGCCGCGCGCGGCGGCGCTGGCGGAAAGCCCTTCGAGCATGGCGCTGGCGAACGGGTTGGCGATGTCGGCCAAGATCACGCCGATGAGGTTGGTGCGCGAGCTGCGCAGATTGCGCGCGGCGGCACGCGGGCGATAGCCGGTGCGCTCGATGACCTCGGCAATGCGGGCACGGGTTTCCTCGGTCATTTGCCCAGGGCGGTTGTTGAGATAGCGCGAGACCGTGGCCGGGCTCACGCCCGCCTCGGCGGCAATGTCCTTGATTCTCATCTGCGCCATAGCGCACCCCGTTTCCCAATTGTCGGCGGTCTGAGCCATTTTAGGCATTTTTTAAAAATCTCGGTTGCAAAACGCTGTAGGTGAGCAGCATCGTTTTTGCGTCTCGAGCAGATGCGATAATGGGCTAGATAGCCGAGTCTTTAGACAGCTCAAAATAATCGGGATGTAAGGCGATAACCGGGCCCTGCTCCTCGGGCATCAGGTGCAAGTGCGTCTCGGCCAGATAGCTCGCCGCGTCGGTATCGCCCCTCTTAATGGCCTCGAGAATCCGGCGATGCTGCCGACGAATCGGCTCCCAATCCAGGTCCTGCGACACCATACGCAACCAGTTGTATCGCTCAAAATGCGTGTTGATGCTCTTCATCCAATCCCACAGCATGTGGCGGCCGGCAATCACAAAACACGTCTCATGGAACAGGTTGTCCAGATCGAAAAAGCGACGCGTTTCGCTATGGTCGAGCGACTCGGACTCGGTAAGAATCTGCTCAAGCCGCTGCTTTTGCTCGGGCGAGGCGGCCGAACAGCATTTAATAAGCACGCTTCTCTCGAGTTTCTCGCGCAAGAAACAGGCATTCTCGGCACGCTCCATGCTGATTTTCGAGACATAGGTGCCGCTTTTGGGACGCGTTTCCACCAGCTCCTGCTCACGCAGGCGCACAAAGGACTCGCGAATGGGCGTGCGCCCGATTCCCGTCTCCTTTTCCAGACCAATCGCCGAAAGGCGCGTGCCGGGCCTGAGCTCGGCATAGATGATCTTGGAGCGCAGTGCGTTGTATGCCTGATCTTGCAGGCTCTGATAATGCTGGTGTTGTTCCATAAAGCCCTCGGATGAAGCCCACGGTTTGTCGAATATCACCCGTAATACTATCGCATCCCCCGCCCCCTCATAAGTTGCGGTGGAATAGTTCCTGCTCAAAGCCTTCAGCAGCAAAAACAGGAACTATTCCACCGCAACTTCCAACAGTCTTTTTGGGACGGGGCTTTTTGGCCACCCCGGGCCGCAGGTCGGCCCCTTGCCACAAAAGCGGCCCATCTACTACGTTAACGCGGAGAGCCCAGACCATGCTGAAAAGTGCGAAAACAAAACCGCTGGTAGAGAGCTTGTCGATTTTCGAAAAAGCCGACTATGGTTGACCCCTGCGGCTTAAACGTAGTAGATAGGCCCTTTTCGTGGCGCAGCACTACTGCACCCCAAATTGGCACCCCGAGCCCTCGTGAGTTGCCAACAAGCTGTTCGCCCAGCGCTTTATCCGCGCGGCATTTGGAAAATAGCACCACCGCAAAACCCGCGAGTAGCGCTTACTTTGCTATATCTCACTATACTTTGCTATATCTTGCTATACTTTGCTATATCTTGCTATATCTTGAGCAAAGGTGGCTCACATGCAAACAAACCCTTTTAAGCCCACAGCAGGTAAAACACCTCCCACGATTATCGGCCGCGAAGATGTGCTCGAAGAATTCAATGAGGGCCTCGTCAACGGGCCTGGTGCCCCGGGGCGCCTAATGCGCATAGCCGGCGTCCGTGGAACGGGCAAGACGGTCCTCCTTGACGAGTGCTCACGTTTGGCGCAAAGCCGTGGCTGGACGGTCATAAAAGAGGTCGCAACCGAGGGACTTTGCCAGCGCATTCTCGAACAGCTGCAGCCCAAATTCCAGGCCAAACACGCCAGATTTGAACCCACCGTAGCTGGCATATCCATCGGCAGCATAGATATTGAGCGAATCGGCCCATCGCTACGCGACGCCATGAGACAGACAATATCCAAGAATGGAAATGGCCTGCTCATCACTCTCGACGAGGTTCAAGACGCAGAGCTCGATGAGGTCCGAACGCTCTCCATTGCGATTCAGCAGGTTATCGGCGAAGACCTTGATATCGCCTTTGTTTTTGCTGGACTTCCTTCGATGATTGAAAGCATCATCAACGGAAAGACACTTACGTTTTTGCGCCGTGCCCTCCCCTTTGACCTGAAGGCTGTGGCAGTAACCGAAGTGTCGTACTCCCTCGAGGAAACCATTGAAGCGTCTGGCATGGAGTTGCAGCCAGGTATTGCCGGCCAACTTGCCGAGGCAACGCAAGGCTATCCTTTCATGATCCAACTCGTTGGATACTACGCATGGCAGTTGGCAAGACGCGCACATACAGCGATTATTGGAGAAGAAGAAGCCGAGCGTGGCATTGCAACGGCACGCGAACGCTTCTGCGCCATGGTGATTGAGCCCGCGCTGCAGCGCATTCCGCCCACGTGCATCGCTTATCTGCTGAGCATGGCGTCTTTGGGGCAGACGAGCTCGACCAGCATGGTTGCCGATGCCCTAAACAAAACGCCTCAACAGGTGAGCTCCGTCCGCAGCCGCCTGTTAAGAGAATCGATTATCGAGGCTCCTTCGTACGGCAAGGTCTCATTTGCCATCCCCTACATGCGCGACTACCTCTGCGAACACAAAGCCGAACTGGAAGTTGAACTGTAGAAACGGCAACTGCCCTGCAAGACGAAAACCGTTTTCGTACGGATTTAAAGCAGACGTAAACGGTTTTCGTCTGTTTTACGTTCGGAAATAAGACGCAAATTGCACTTTCGTATGGTTTTACGCCAAACGCAACACGCTTTCGTCCGGCTATGCGTCCCCAATCCAGACGAAAAAGGCCCCGAGCTCGTGTGAGCTCGGGGTTCTTTGTGCCGCACATCTATGAGAGGGAATCGATGCGCACGGGCGCTACTCCATGTAGCCGCCCTGGGATGGCGGAAACCTCGTCGTTCCCCGCCTGATGGGCGTGCTCAAGGCATCCGTCCCCCTCTTTATCGACGTGACCGGCAAAAAGCTCGTCGAGGAAACTATCCGCACGCACCGCGATGTGGCCGACGCCATCGCCTCGCGCAATCCCACCGCCGCTCACGATGCGATGTATCTGCACCTGGTGTATAACCGCAACATGATTGCGGGGGGAGCAGAAACAAAAGGCATTTAGGGCCCGACAATAATCTTTCTTTGGCAAAACGCAGGCGGCGGCTGCCCAACACACAGGGCAGCCGCCGCTTTTTGCAATCGATTGGTGCAAAGGGGTTGACTAGAGCTCGCGGGCAACCTTGTAGCCATCGCCGATGGCGTCGCGGATGTTGCCGCACTTGTTGGCGTCGCCCAACACGTGGACAGCAACACCGGCTGCAGCCAGGTCGTCGGCAAGCTTAGTGTTGGGACGATAGCCCATGGCGAGCACCAGCGTATCGGCATCGGCGATGGTGTGGACCTCGCCATTCTTCTCGTAGCTGATGGTGTCCTCGGTAATCTCGGTCACCTTGGCCTCGGTCAGCACATGAACGCCCTTGGAGAGCATGCGCGTGATGAGCACCGCGCGACCGGCACCTCCCTCGTTGGCGGCGAGCGTCTTAGTCATCTCGATGACGGTGACATCGCGATTGGCCGGCGACAGGTCGTTGACCAGCGGAGCCAGATAATCGGCCGTCTCGCAGCCAACGGTGCCGCCGCCCACGATGACGATCTTCTTACCCGGGAAAGCCTTGCCGCCCAGCAGGTCGTCGGCCGTCATAACCTGCTTAAAGCCCTGCATAAAGGCCGGAGCGATGGGCTCGGCGCCATAAGCCAGGACGACCTCGTAACCCGCGTAGTCGCGCTGAATGTCCTCGGCGGTAAGCTCGGTGCCAAATACGCACTTCACGCCGGCCTCGGCCAGGCGACGGTACTGATACTTGATCACGCGGGTGAGTTCCTGCTTTGCCGGCGGAACGGCCGCGATGCGCATCTCGCCGCCCGGCTCGTCCTGCTTATCCACGAGCACCACGTTGTGACCGCGCTTGGCGGCAATGAACGCCGCCTCCATGCCCGCGGGACCGGCGCCCACAACCAGTACGTTCTTGGCCTCAGCGGCAGGCTCGTAGCCGGCCTCGTCGCGCTCCACGTCCGGGTTGACGGTGCAGGAGATGCGCTTGCCAAACATAATGCCGTTCAGGCAGCGCAGGCAGCCAATGCAGGGGCGGATGTCGTCGGCGTTGCCGGCAGCGGCCTTGTTGCAGAACTCGGCATCGCACAGATTGGCGCGGCCCATCATGCAGATGTCGGCAGCGCCGTCCTCGATCAGCTCCTCGGCAATCCAGGCCTCGTTGATGCGTCCAACGGTGGCGACGGGAATGTTGACGTGCTTTTTGATCTCGCGCGAGCAAGCGGCGTGCGAGGCCTGCTGCGTGCCAGCGGCGGGAATCGCAGAGCCGCGCTTGATGGTGGTGCCGCCCGACACGTGAATCATGTCGACGCCGGCCTTCTCCAGGCGACGCGAGACGTAGATCATATCGTTGAGGGTCAGACCGCCATCGGTGTACTCGTCGCCCGAGATGCGGACGTCGATGATAAAGTCCTTGCCGCAGCGTTCGCGAATCTCGGCGATGACCTCGAGCAGGAAGCGCATACGGGCGTCGAGCGAACCGCCGTACTCATCGGTACGCTTGTTATAGAGCGGGGTCAAAAAACCGCCGAGCATACCGTGGGCGTGTGCCGCATGGACCTCGACGCCATCGACGCCAGCCTTCTGCATACGAACGGCAGCGTCACCAAACTGATGCGTGAGCTCGTGGATCTCATCGACCGTGATGGGACGCGGTGCCTCGCGGGCGTAAGACGGGCCCACAAAGGACGGAGCGATCAGGCGCGGCGTACCCGGAATGTTAAAGGCCATGTAGGCGGGGTGGAAGAGCTGCGGCATGATCTTGCAGCCATACTCGTGGACGGCCGCGGCGAGCTTTTCCCAGCCAGGGATAAACGTGTCATCGTAACAGCACATGTCACCCGGCAGATAGGTATAGGTGGGCTCGACCGTCACGACCTCGGTAATGATGAGGCCCACGCCGCCCTTGGCGCGGGCACGGTAATGATCGACCAAGTCGTCGGTCACATAGCCGTGATCGGCCAGGTTGGTAGATACCGGCGGCATAAAGACGCGGTTCTTGACCTCGGTCGTACCGACCTTGATCGGACTAAAGAGCATCGGGTAGGCGGAGGACTCCATACAGGCTTCCTTTCGTTTGAGCCGCTCGGCGGCAGTTGCTAACGTACTTATCGTATCAGCAACTGCCGTATCCGCACTCGCTCGCACTCCTCACCTTCAATCCCGACCCTCACAAAAAGTTGCGGTGGAATACGGAGTAGATAAGGCTTTTGACAGCCAAAACAGTCCGTATTTCACCGCAACTGATGGGCGGGGTGGAATTGAGGGCTCAGATAGTCAGTCATGCCCTCATCCGCCACTCCCCCACCTACAGCGCGCCGTCCAGCATAAGGTTCACCTTGAGCACGTTGACCGTGGGCTCGCCGAACACGCCGAGGAAACGGCCCTTGGTGCACGCGGCGATGATGTCGCGCACCTCGTCCTCACTTTTGCCCGTGGCCTTGGCAAGGCGCGGGACCTGGTACTCGGCGGCATCCGGAGAGATCTCCGGGTCGAGGCCGGACCCCGAACACGTCACCAGGTCGACGGGCACAGCGTCTATATCGGCATCGGGATTGGCGGCGCGGATCTTCTTCGCGCGCGCATCTATCAGCTGCCGATACTCCTCACTCGCCGGGGACAGGTTGGACGGGGCACCGTACGCCATGAGCTCGCCGTCTTCGCCTTCGACAATTGACACGTTCTGGATGCGGCCCCACATGTGGTCCTCATCCTCAAAGTTCTGGCCGATGAGCTCGGAACCCACAACCTTGCCGTCGACCGTAATAAGCGATCCGTTCGCCTGGTACGGAAACGCAAGCTGCGCGACGCCGGTCACCACGAGCGTGTATCCCAGGCCGCAGACGATGGTAAACAGCGCGAACACGCCAAGTGCGCGCGATGCGATACCTTTGAACATACAAACCTCCGTCTACATCATGCCAATGCCGAACAAGGCCAGCAGCATGTCGATAATCTTGATGAATACGAACGGCGCCACGATACCGCCCAGACCCCACACCAGCAGGTTGTGGGTCAGCAGCTGGCCGGACGAAAGCTCGCGGTACTTCACGCCTTTCAGGGCGGCAGGAATCAGCGCGACGATGACCAGCGCGTTGTAGATAATGGCGGACAGCACGGCAGTCAACGGGCTGGTGAGCCCCAGGATGTTGAGGGCGTCCAACCCGGGGTAGATCGGCGAGAATAGCGCCGGGATAATGGCGAAATACTTGGCGACGTCGTTGGCGACCGAGAAGGTCGTGAGCGAGCCGCGGGTCATGAGCAGTTGCTTGCCGATACGCACGATATCGATGAGCTTGGTGGGGCTGGAGTCGAGGTCGACCATGTTGCCGGCCTCCTTGGCAGCCTGGGTTCCCGTGTTCATGGCCACGGCGACATCCGCCTGCGCCAGCGCCGGCGCGTCGTTGGTGCCGTCGCCGGTCATCGCGACCAGATGGCCCTCATGCTGGAACGCGCGGATCTTCTCGAGCTTGCCCTCGGGGGTGGCCTCGGCCAGGAAGTCGTCCACGCCCGCCTCGGCTGCGATGGCGGCGGCCGTCAGCGGATTATCACCCGTCACCATGATGGTCTTGATGCCCATCTTGCGCAGGTCGGCGAACTTCTCCTTAACGCCGGACTTGATGATGTCCTTGAGGTACACAACGCCCAGCACGCGGCAGTTCTTGGTCACGACCAGCGGGGTGCCGCCGGCCTTGGCGATGCGCTCGACGGCCTCGTCGCACTCCTGGGAGAACACGCCGCCGGCTGCCTCCACATAGGTGCGCACGGAATCGGCAGCGCCCTTGCGGATCTCATTGCCCTCGTAGTTCACACCGGACATGCGGGTCGCCGCGGTGAAGGGGATGAACTCCATACCCTTATCCTCGAGTGTGCGGCCGCGCAGACCGAACTGCTCCTTGGCGAGCACGACGATGGAACGGCCTTCGGGGGTCTCGTCGGCCAGCGAGGAAAGCTGGGCGGCATCGGCCAGCTCCGCGGGATCGATGCCGTCGACCGGGATGAACTCGGCGGCTTGGCGGTTACCCAGGGTGATGGTGCCGGTCTTGTCGAGCATGAGGATGTCGACGTCGCCGGCGGCCTCGATGGCGCGGCCGGACATGGCCAGCACGTTGGCCTCGTTCAGACGGCTCATGCCGGCGATGCCGATGGCGGAAAGAAGGGCGCCGATGGTAGTAGGAGCCAGGCACACGAGCAGAGCCACGAGCGTGGTCACGGCCGTGGGGTTGTCCATGTCGTTAAGACCGACCGAGAAGCAGGAGTAACAATACAGGGCCAGCGTGACCAGGATAAAGACGATGGAGAGGGCCACCAGGAAGATCTCCAGAGCGATCTCGTTAGGGGTCTTCTTGCGCGCGGCACCCTCGACCATCGCGATCATCTTGTCCAGGAAGCTTTGGCCGGGCTCACTGGAGATCTTGACGATGATCCAGTCGGACAGCACCGTGGTACCGCCGGTAACGGCAGAGCGGTCGCCGCCAGCCTCGCGGACCACGGGGGCGGACTCGCCGGTGATGGCGGACTCGTCAACGGAGGCAGCGCCCTCGATGACGTCGCCGTCGCCGGGAATCTGCTCGCCGGCGCGTACGATCACCAGGTCGCCGCGCGTGAGCTCGGTGCCAGGAACGACGGTGAAGTGCTCCTTGTCCTCAACGGACTCGATGCGATGGGCCTCGACATCCTTCTTGGCCGCACGCAGGGAATCGGCCTGGGCCTTACCGCGGCCCTCGGCAAGCGCCTCGGCGAAGTTCGAGAACAGGTCGGTGAACCACAGGATGACCGCGATGGCGACCACATAGTAGGTGGGCACACCCGCGTCCTGCACACCGAAGATGGAAGCGACGGCCGGGACGGAGGTCATGACGGCGGAAAGCCACACCAGGAACATGACCGGGTTTTGAATCTGGACGCGAGGATCCAGCTTGGCAAACGAGTCGCGAACCGCGCGGCCCATCATGTCTTTTTGCATAGTCATAAATCTGCGCCCTCCTTTACGCAATCATCTGGAAGAACTCGGCAACGGGGCCAAGCGCCAGGGCTGGGAAGAAGCTCAGGGCACCGATCAGCAGAACGATGAACACGAGCAGGAATACGAACATGCCGTTGGTGGTAGACAGGGTACCGGCGCTCTCGGCGACCTTACCCTTCTTGGCCAGCGAGCCGGCGATAGCCAGCGTACCGATGATGGGCATGAAGCGGGCGAACAGCATCTCGAGGCCGAGCATGACGTTGATCCAGGGAATGTTGCAGTTCATGCCTGCAAACGCCGAGCCGTTGTTGCCGCCGCATGAGGTGAAGGCATACAGCACCTCGGAGAAGCCGTGCGCGCCACCATTGTTGAGCTGGTCGGCAAGACCGGGCACCATGCAGGCGATGGCCGAGCAAACCAGAATGGCAAACGGAGTTGCCAGGCACAGGACAACTGCCCAGCGCATCTCGCCCGGCTCGATCTTCTTGCCCAGGAACTCGGGCGTGCGGCCGACCATAAGGCCGGCGATGAACACTGTGAGGATGGCGAAGCCGATCATGCCGTACAGGCCGCAGCCCACGCCGCCGAAGACGACCTCGCCCAGAGCCATCTGGAGCATCTGGACAAAACCGCCCAGCGGGGTGTAGGAGTCGTGCATGGAGTTAACCGAGCCGTTGGAAGCAGCCGTCGTGAAAGCGGACCAGGTGGAAGAGGAGGCGATGCCAAAGCGGCTCTCCTTGCCCTCCATGTTGCCGCCAGCCTGGCCATCAGTCATCTCGATGTTGACCGCGCCGCCATCTGCCAGCTGCGGGGTGCCCGCATGCTCGTTGAGGGCGATGATGCCGGTGAAGATCACCAGCAGGATGAACATGGCGGCAAAGATGGCCTTGCCCTGCTTGGTGTTCTTGACGCCGATACCGAAGGTGAAGCAACAGGCGGCCGGGATCAGCAGCAGGCTGGTCATCTCGATGATGTTGGTGAAGGCGCTGGGGTTCTCATACGGATGAGCGGAGTTCACTCCGAAGAAGCCGCCGCCGTTGGTGCCGGACTGCTTGATGGCGACCTGAGGAGCCGCGGGACCCTGGGGCAGGAACTGCTCGGTGACCACGCGCCCGCCCTCGACAACCTTGCCGTCGACCTTGACCGTGTCGCCCTCGATCTCGGCGCCGTCGATGACGCTCCAGCCGCCGTCTGCATTAGGCTGGACAGCGACGGGCTCTACGAGCTCAGCCTTCTGAGCCGGCTGGAAGTTGGAGATGACGCCACCGGCAGCCAGGCAGATGCCGAACACGAGGTTCAGCGGGATGAGCACATACAGGACGGTGCGGATGAGGTCGACCCAGAAGGAACCCAGACCCTGCTCCTTGACCTGACGGAAGCCGCGAATCAGCGCGAACATGACCGCGATACCGGTGCCAGCGGAAACGAAGTTCTGCACGGTGAGGCCCATGAACTGCACAAGGTAGGACAGGGTGGTCTCACCGGAGTAGGACTGCCAGTTGGTGTTGGTTATGAAGGAAGCAGCCGTATTGAACGACAGGTCCCATGACACACCCGGCAGGTGCTGGGGATTGCCTGGCAAGAAGGACTGAAACGCCTGGAGTGCCACAAGAGCCACGAGGCCGATCCCCGAAAAGACCAGCACGCTCGCCAGATAGCGCCTACACCCCATCTGCTCTGCCGCGTCGATGCGAAGCAGACGATAGACGCCACGCTCCACAGGAGCAATCACAGGCGACAGGAACGTATGCTCACCATCCATGATATGGGCCATGAACCGACCGAGCGGAACGGCCAGGACGACGAGCACGGCAAAGTACAAGATGTACTGAATCGCAGCGTCCATAGTTTACGAATCACTCCTCATCAGAATGTAGATGTAATAGATAAGGAGTCCAATGCAGACGACTCCGATGATGGGAATGAGGATGTCCATTTACCGCCCCTTTCACGCGCGGTCCGATGTCTCGGACGCCTGCTCTCGCAAGCGTCTGGGGACAGTAAACGCTTCTAGGGATTAAAGAGGCGTGAGGGCCGGGGCTCACGTCCTTAAGATGCCGTAAAGATGCAGGTAGAAAGCACTATTGCGGCTGCAGTGCGCCTATACTCGACCTCGCGAGCATACAGTGGCGTCCTCACCGCGTATGCACGCATGGACAACGTTTCAGAAAGGCTACGCTATGCAGCGCGACGCATCGGACACTCGCGTCAATCCAGACCTCATCCTCAAGGCAATTGAGAAAGACGAGGCCGCCGATGACGCTCGGACCAGCCGGGGACACCTCAAGATTTTCTTTGGCTACGCTGCTGGCGCAGGCAAAACCTATGCGATGCTTCAAGCCGCCCACGCCGCCAAGCGGCGAGGTGTCGACGTCGTCGCGGGATACATCGAGCCGCACGAACGTCCGGCAACTGCCCATCTTGCACAAGGGCTTGAGAACGTGCCCTGTAAACTCATCGAGCACAACGGCATTGCACTCAGCGAGTTCGATCTAGATGTGGCTATCGAGCGCGCCCCTCAGCTCATCCTTGTCGACGAGCTCGCCCATACGAATGCGCCGGGGTCTCGCCACGACAAACGCTATCAAGACGTCGAGGAACTTCTACATGCGGGTATCGACGTCTATACGACCGTAAACGTTCAGCATATCGAGAGCCTAAACGACATGGTTGCATCCATCACCGGCGTTGTCGTGAGCGAACGAATCCCCGACCGTATCTTCGATGATGCCGACCAGGTCGAGCTCGTCGACATAGAGCCCGAAGACCTACTTGAGCGCCTTCGCGCCGGCCTCGTCTACCGTCCCGCACAAGCCGACCGAGCGCAACAGCATTTTTTTACCGTCGAAAACCTCACCGCACTCCGAGAAATCGCGCTGCGCCGCTGCGCCGATCGCACCGGCCACCTCACAGACGCCGCACGCGTGCTGGGAAACCGTGACTACTACACCAAGGAGCGTATCTTAGTCTGTGTCTCCCCGGCGCCGACCAATCCCCGCATCGTCCGTGCCGCCGCACGCATGGCGAAAGCGTTTCGCAGCGAGCTCGTCGCCCTGTTCGTAGAGAGCCCGCGCACGCAAGCCATGAGCGATGATGAGCGCGCCAAGCTTGCAGCCAATATCGCCCTAGCCGAGCAGCTCGGAGCACATATGGAAACCGTCTATGGCGACGACGTCGCGTTTCAGATCTCCGAGTTCGCACGCCTGTCGGGTATTTCGAAGATCGTCATGGGGCGCACGGGCGAGCACAGCAGCGTCCGTCAGGCCCTCTTTGGCCGCAAATCTCTCGTAGAACAGCTCATAACATTCGCCCCGAACCTCGACATTTACATCATTCCAGACCAGTCGACTCCGCCCTCCCGACCCAAAGGACGCCGCCATGCGCTCGCCCTGCAGCCGCCCAGCAGCCGAAACGTGCTTCGCACGCTGGCCCTCTCTCTTGTCGCCACGGCGATCGGCACGGCTTTCCGCCATCTGGGATTTGCCGATTCCAGCATCATATCCCTCTATATCCTCACGGCCCTGCTGACCGCCGTCACCACGACGGGGCGTATCTGCACGATCGTATCGAGCGTGCTCTCTGTAGTGCTTTACAACTTCTGCTTCGTCACGCCTCTGTTTTCGCTCGCCAGCTACGACCGAAGCTATCTGGTCACGTTCGGCATCATGTTCGCTACCGCTATGGTCGCCGGCGAGTTAACTGCGCGCATCGCCGACAATGCCCGTACCTCCGCCGAGAACGCATTCAAAACGCGCGTACTCCTCGAAACGAACCAGCTCTTACAGCAAGCCCATAGCGCGGAGGAGTGCGCCCGCGTCGCCATGAACCAACTCGTCAAACTGCTAAAACTCGACGTGGTCTTCTACCCCGCCGAACACGGCACGCTCGGCAAGGCGCTCTATGAGTCCGCTGGCACCGAAAACCGATCCGCGTCGCTGCTCACCGACTACGAGCGCGCCGTTGCAACCTGGACCTTCACCAACAACAAGCGCGCGGGCGCAAGCACGCGGACCCTGCCTGAGGCGCGCTGTCTCTACCTCGCGGTTCGCACCGGCGACAAGGTATTCGGTGTCATCGGCATCGCCCTGGAGGGGCGCGAGACCGAAGCCTTCGAGCATTCGATCGTCCTATCTATCGTAGGTGAATGCGCCTTGGCGCTCGAAAGTGACCGAGCGGCGCAAGAGCGCGAAGAGGCTGCGGTCTTGGCGAAAAACGAGCAGCTGCGCGCCAACCTTTTGCGCTCCATCGGCCACGATTTGAGGACACCCCTCACGGCTATATCCGGATCTGCGGCAATCCTTCGGAAGAGCGACGAGAGGCTCAGCCTCGAACAACGCTGCGATCTTGCCGATGCCATCTACGATGACTCCCTCTGGCTTATCGATACCGTGGAGAACCTCCTCGCCATCACACGCGTCGAGGACGGCACCATTCGCCTCAACCTCACATCCGAGCTCATCGACGAGGTCATCGAGGCCGCCCTCAGCCATGTCGCCCAAGCATCGCATGGACATGCCGTCACCATCGAGCACACTGACGACATCCTGCTGGTACGCGTCGACGTCCATCTCATCATGCAGGTGCTTACGAATCTCATCATGAACGCCTTCAAATACACGCCCGAGGACTCGACTGTCACCATCAGCGCACGTCGCGAGGGCGCGTTCGTCGTGGTGGACGTCGCAGACGATGGGCCGGGTGTGGCAGACTGCGACAAGCCTCATATCTTTGAGCGCTTCTTTACCTCAGGCAATACGCGGCCCGTGGATTCGCGTCGAAGCATCGGCCTTGGGCTGTCGCTCTGCCGCTCCATCGTGGAGGCGCATGGCGGCGTCATCGAAGTTCGCGACAACCACCCCCATGGGGCCGTCTTCCGTTTTACCCTGCCCGCTGAGGAGATCGAGATTCATGAATAATGCCGCTAAGCCACGCATCCTCCTGGTCGAAGATGACCTGACCGTTCAAAACCTCGTTTCGACCGCGCTTGACCTCCACGGCTATGTCGTGAGCAAGGTTTGCAACGGCCAGGCCGCCATCATGGATGCGGTGTCGCATGGCCCCAGCCTCATCATGCTCGACCTCGGCCTTCCCGACATTGACGGTATCGAGGTCATCACGAAAATCCGAAGCTGGTCGGCAGTCCCCATTATCGTCATTTCGGCGCGCACCGAAGATTCCGACAAGATTGCAGCACTTGACGCAGGGGCAGACGACTACCTCACCAAGCCCTTTTCTGTGGATGAGTTGCTCGCGCGCGTCCGTGCGAATTTGAGGCGTTCCTCGATGGCGTCGAGCGAGTCGACAGAAGCGAGCACGTTCGACAACGGTCCGTTGCATATCGACTACGCCGCGGGATACGCGACGAAAGACGGACGCGAGCTCTCGCTCACCCCAACCGAGTACAAATTGCTCGTCCTTCTGGCGAAAAACGTCGACAAGGTGCTCACCCACACCTTCATCACCCGCGAGATATGGGGCACGAGCTGGGACAGCGATCTGGCGAGCCTGCGCGTGTTCATGCGCACCCTGCGCAAGAAGATCGAGGCAGATCCCTCTCATCCCAAGATGATTCAGACGCACATGGGTGTCGGGTACCGCATGCAGCGTCTCTAGCCCACCCCACAAAAAGTTGCGGTGGAATACGGAGTAGATAAGGCCTTTGACAGCCAAAACAGTCCGTATTTCACCGCAACTGATTTAACGATACCCAAAATTACTCTTCAACTCGCCGCGCTCTCCCCCAAATGTACAAAGCGCCCCGCGGGCGAATGCTCGCAGGGCGCCTCGATGACGGGCCTTACTTGATACCGCGGCCCAAGTCTTCGGCGATTTTGTCCACGCCCTTAAGTGCGGCGCACGTCTTTTTGTTGGAGCAATGCCCCGTGCAAACGCCACCCTGAGCGCAGTCGGCGCAGGTGCCCTTGCGATAGATGCGCACGCACACAGCAACAAATGCAACGCCGATAACAGCCAGTACAACAATATCGATAGGTGCCATAGCAAGCCTCCTCTAGTTAACCACCACTTACTTTACCCCATTCTCCACCTACCAAAAAGGGACAGGTTTATTTTGGTCGGTTTTATCTGCGGAAACGCCACATCTCCCCCCACCAAAAAGCCCGAGTGTCGCTGGGACACCCGGGCTTTCGGAAAGGGGTTAATCCTTATTCGGACTTAAGCGGAAACTGCGGCGGAGGCAGCGTTGGTCTCGTCCTCGTCCGTCCAAGCAAACTTAGGCATAGGACGGAAAATCTGGAAGAGCATCGCAACCAGCAGAACGATAGCTACAACCGTCCAGAAGCCAAACTGCCCAAGGACAAGCAGGTTGTAGAACTGGTTGATGAACAGGCCGATAACCCAAGCGAAGGCGCACTCGTAGCCGATGGCAATCGCGGTCCACTTGCCGGAGTCCATCTGGTTGCGGATAGTACCCATAGCAGCAAAGCACGGGGCGCACAGCAGGTTGAACGCACCAAAGGCAACGCAAGCGCCCATAGTCGGGAACATGCCGGCAAACGCGGTCCACAGGCTCGGGTCGGTCTCGCCGGCGTCGGCGACGGACAGCAGCGAACCGGCGGTGGCGACGACGTTCTCCTTAGCAACAAGACCAGAGACAGTCAGCGCGGTTGCCTGCCAGGTGCTAAAGCCGAGCGGGGCGAAGATCCAAGCGACCAGGTTGCCGAGCATGGCAAGCACGGAGTAGTCCATGAACTCCTCGGGGATGCCGTCCATCGCAGGCAGGAAGCCAAACGTGCCATTGTAGCTACCAAAGTTGGACAGGAACCACACCACGACAGTGGAGGCAAAGATGACTGTGCCGGCCTTCTTGATAAAGGCCCAGCAGCGCTCCCACACGTGCAGCGCCCAAGAGCGAATCGCCGGGAAGTGGTAGGCAGGAAGCTCCATAACGAACGGCGTCGGGCGACCGGCGAAGAGCTTGGTCTTCTTGAGCATAAGGCCCGAGGCGATGACGGCAAAGACGCCCAGGAAGTAGAAGAGCGGGCTGATCCACGCCGCGGTGGTGGAAGAGTCGCCGATGATGGAACCCATGAGCAGGGCGATGATCGGCAGCTTAGCGCCACAGGGGATGAACGTGGTAGTCATGACCGTCATGCGGCGGTCCTTCTCGTTCTCGATGGTCTTGGTAGCCATGACGCCGGGGACGCCGCAGCCCGAAGACACGAGCATGGGGATGAACGACTTACCGGACAGGCCAAAGCGGCGGAACACGCGGTCCATGATGAAGGCAACGCGGGCCATGTAGCCGCAATCCTCCAGGAAGGACAGCATCACAAAAAGCAGGAACATCTGCGGCACAAAGCCGAAGATGGCGCCCAGGCCGCCGACGATACCGTCACAGACGAGCGAATCGACCAGGCCACCGTCCTCAGTGCCACCCGCCACAAGCGCGTCGTGGACCATGGTGGTAATACCCGGAACATACGGGCCATACTGCGCCGGGTCGACCGAGTCGGCGTCGTCACCCGCGGCCTCGACAGCCTCATCGTAGGCGTCGCGGCCCTGGCCGAGCACATACCAACCGTCGGTACCAAAGAGCTGGTCGTTGGTGAAGTCGGTCACCGTGCCGCCCAGAGTGGAAACGGCGATGTAATACACGCAGAACATGATGACCACAAAGATCGGCAGGCCCAGAATACGGTTGGTAACCACGCGGTCGATCTTCTCGGAGGTGCTCATCTTGGCCGGGGCCTTGGTGAGGCACTCGTCGATGATGTGCGCGATCACGCCGTAGCGCTCACCGGTGATGATGGACTCGGCGTCGTCATCGCAATCCTGCTCGCACTGGGCGACCAGCTGCTCCACGCGAGCGGCCTTCTCCTTGGTGAGGTTGATGAGCTTGCAGGCGTCCGCGTCGCGCTCGAACAGTTTGACGGCGTAGTAGCGACGCTTGTTAGCAGGAACGCTGGCTGGCAGGTTGTTCTCGATGTGGTCCAGAACGTCCTCGATGGAGGAATCGAACTTGTGCTCCGGCACCTGGCCCTTGGAAGCAGCAGACTTCTTTACCTGCTCGAAGAGCTCCTTGATGCCCTTGTTCTTAAGAGCCGAGATCATCATGACCGGACAACCGAGCTTCTTGGAAAGCTTGTCCGTGTCGATCTTGTCGCCGTTCTTCTCGACCAAGTCGGCCATGTTGAGGGCGACGACCACGGGCAGGCCGGTCTCGATAACCTGAAGCGCCAGGTACAGGTTACGCTCGAGGTTGGTGGCGTCGACCACCTGGACGACAACATCGGGCTCGCCGCTCATGAGGTAATCGCGCGAGCATTGCTCCTCGGGGCTGTAGGGGGAAAGCGAGTAGATGCCAGGGAGGTCCGTGATGGTAACGTTCTTGTCGCTTAGGAGCTTGGCTTCCTTTTTTTCAACCGTGACGCCGGGCCAGTTGCCAACGTAGCCGTTGGCGCCGGTGATCAGGTTGAAAAGCGTGGTCTTGCCGCAGTTGGGGTTACCCGCCAGCGCGACATGGATCTGAGAATCCGCCATTCAATCCTTCTTCCTTGTGTGCCTGCGCTGCTTTCTCCGCGCAGGCTGGATAATGTGCTTCAAAGATGCTGCATTAAGTTAGAAAAACCTAACTTTATCTGCAGAAATATGCGCCGCGAGTCCTTACTGGACCTCGACGACGGCGGCCTCCTCCTTGCGGATGGAAAGCTCGTAGCCGCGCACGTTGATCTCGACCGGATCACCGAGCGGTGCAACCTTCACGACCTTGAACGAAGTGCCCTTGATGAGCCCCAGGTCCATAAGGTGGCGGCGAAGCGCACCCTCACCGTGAAGCTTGACGATGGTGGAGCTCTCGCCCACCTTAACGTCACCCAACGTCTTCATTTACTTGTCCCCCTTTCAGTGCGTACAGAAATACCGTCGACTAACCGACGGTCATGATGTGCATGGCAACCTTGGAATCGATGCCAAAGCGTGCGCCCAGCACGGTGACGATGATATTGGCGCCACTCGAGCTCACCACGTGGATTTCGTTGCCCTCGACAAAGCCGAGGTCCTTGAGGTGGTGCTTCATATCCTCATTGCCCTTTACACGAGACACGCGCACGGTTTCGCCCGCTTTTACCATCGAAAGCGGCATTGCCGGCATCTGCGGTCCGCAAGACATGAGTGGCTCCTAACGTCAGTTCGTCCTCAACATCGACGCGGTAAAAGTTAACCACGCCTATGTTCGCTTTAGTAAACTAACACGTGGTTAACTTTTTGGAAAGGGCCCCCATTCAGATTTCGAAAAAGTTTCCTATACGAAACAAAGGCACCGCAAAGACCGTCTCTTTGCAGTGCCTATTGATACCAATTTATGCAACAGAGGGGACTGCCCCTTTGTCACATTGTTGAGGTTAAAGCGAGAGGTTCCTGATCGACATGACGCAGGAGGCCTCATCCACGCCCGAAACGCGGAACACGACGTCTTCGCCACATTCGCCGCAGAGTGCCATGAGCCCTATAACATCGCGGCCATCCGTGTGGCGATTGCCGATACTGACTGACACGTCGCTACGATGCTTGGCAATGATGTCATAGAGCAGCGCAACCGGGCGGGCATGCAATCCCAACGGATCTTTAATCGTCTTTGTAAACTCGACCATGTCCCCTCCCACGACATCGCACATTCGGCCGGCAAAACCCAGCCACGTGGTAGTTATTGTACGTTACCGGCGCACCCCCGTCCCATAAAAAACGAGGGAAGGCACACGTCCTTCCCTCGTTGCAAGCAATAAGTAGCCGCTCGCCTACATCAGGCGCAGGCTGACGTCCTTGAGCTGGGCGCCACTAACGGCACTCGGGGCGCCCGACATGAGGTCGGAGCCGCTGGCCGTCTTGGGGAACGCCATGACGTCGCGGATGGAGTCGGAGCCGGTGAGCAGCATGCACACGCGGTCCAGGCCCAGAGCGAAACCGCCCATCGGGGGCGCACCAAACTTGAGAGCCTCCATGAGGAAGCCAAACTGAGACTCGGCGCGCTCCTCGGTAAAGCCCAGGAGCTTGAGCATGGACATCTGCATCTCGGCGTTGTGGATACGCATACCGCCGCCGCCGGCCTCAAAGCCGTCCATGACAAAGTCGTAGGTGCAAGAACCGGCCGCCAAAGGATCGGCCTCGATCTTGGCGATGTCGGTCTCGGTCGGCAGAGTGAAGGGCTGGTGCTCGGCAGCGTAAGCCTTGCGGTCCTCATCCCAGTGGAACAGCGGGAAGTTGACGACCCACAGGAAGTCGTGGCCCTCGCGCTTGATCTCGAGCGCGTTGGCCATGTGGGAGCGCATGCCGCCCAGGATCTCGTCAGAGAGCAGGCGCGGGCCGGCGGCGAACATCACAAGGTCGCCGGGCTCGACGTCCATGCGCTCGCGCAGGGCAGCCATCTCCTCGTCCGAGAAGAACTTGACGATGGGGCTGTTGATGGAGCCGTCCTCGCGGAAAGCGATCCAGGCCAGGCCCTTGGCGCCAAACGTGGAGGCCACGCCGGCAAGCTTATCGATCTTGGCACGTGCCCAGGCGCCGGCACCCTTGGCGTTGATGGCCTTGACGACAGAGCCCTCCTCGTTTGCGGCGGTCGCAAAGACCTTGAACTTGGAGTTGGCAAAGCTGTCTCTTATACACATCTCCGAGCCCACGAGACTACGCTGCATCTCGT